>CAYOPQ010000014.1:0-28920 GCA_964405895.1 uncultured Bacteroides sp.
AGAATAAAGACTCTATAACTTCTGCGCGTTCCGGACGACTTTATCGACAGCCTGAAACCGCACGATTGTGCGGTTTTGCGTTTTTCGTCTTTTGTAAGCTTCCGCTCGCAAAATGCGAAATCCGGCTTGATTTCTCAACAGCCTTATTTTTTTACATCTTATCCAGCTTGGCGAAATTCGCCATAAGCTTTTTTGTACCCGCCTTATCAAAAGCGATCTCAAGCAGCATATCGTTGCCCATTGGCCTTGCGGACAATATGACGCCTGTGCCGAAAGTCTTGTGGCGAACCGTATCGCCCACTGCGTAATCCGCGCCCGAAGCCGAATGCTCATAGCCGACCTGCCCGAATTTGTGAGAGGCAACAGCGCTTTTCGCCTGCGGATTTTCCGCAAAGGCGCTTCTTGTAAACGCACCGCGCGGCGTGAACGCGTGAACGGTTATATCATTGACCACATTCGCGGGAATCTCACGCAGAAATCTTGACGGCGTATTTCTTCCGGTGGTGCCGTAAAGCATGCGGCGGCGCGCGTTAAGAAGATACAGCTTTTCCTTGGCGCGGGTTATGCCCACATAAGCGAGGCGGCGTTCCTCTTCCAAATCCTCCTCGCTGAAAAGGGACTGGCTGCCGGGGAATATGCCATCCTCCATACCGGGAATAAACACAACGGGGAATTCAAGCCCCTTTGCGGCATGAAGCGTCATGAGTACAACTGCGTCCTCATTGCTGTTATATGTATCAATATCCGAAACGAGGGCAACATCCTCCAAAAAATCGGACAGCTCAAAATCCTCGTTTTCCTGCTGATAGCGTATGAACATCGTTGAAAGCTCGCTGATGTTGTCTTTCCTGTCCTTAGCGGTATCGGGATCCTCGTCAAGATATGCGTCATAACCCGTTTTATCCATGATTTCCTGAAGAAGCTCGGAAAGCGGCATACCGTCCTCAAGGCACTGCTGAAAGTGCTTTATAAGCTCTGTAAACTCGTTCAGACGCCGGGCGGAGCGCTGTGTTTTGTCAAACTCGTCGGCGCGCTCGCACACCTCAAAGGCGGAGATACCGATACCCGTGGCAATATCCATGATATTGGCAAACATCGTATCCCCTATACCGCGCTTGGGCACATTGATTATGCGCTGAAGCCTCACATTATCAGCCGGGTTGTTGATAACCGCAAAATAGCTGACGATGTCCTTGATTTCCTTGCGGTCAAAGAATCTGTGACCGCCTATAACAACATGCGGTATCCCGCTTTTTGCAAGCGTTATTTCTATATTTCTGGACTGGGCGTTCATCCTGTAAAGGATTGCGTGATCGCCCATTTTTTTGCCGTCTTTTACATTTTTCAATATCTCCCTGGCAATAAAGGAAGCTTCGTCCGCCTCGTCCTCCAAGGTGTTTTCTATGATCTTTTCCCCAGCGCCGGCTGCGGTCCAAAGATTTTTGCCCTTACGGTTCTTATTGTTGGATATAACGGCGTTTGCCGCGTCCAAAATATTCTGCGTGGAGCGGTAATTCTGTTCCAGACGGATGACCTTTGCGTCCTTATAGCGGTGCTCAAACGAAAGTATATTTTCTATGGTAGCGCCGCGGAAACGGTAAATGCTCTGGTCGTCATCGCCTACAACGCAGATATTCTTATACCCGTCCGCAAGCAGGGATACCAGCACATACTGCGCATGGGAGGTATCCTGATACTCGTCAACAAGTATATATTTGAACTGCTTTTGATAAAGCTCCAAAACATCCTCGTTTTCATTGAGCAGCTTTACCGTATTGAAGATCATATCGTCAAAATCCATGGCGTCCGCCTTCAGCAGCTCTTTCTGATAAAGCTCGTAGCACTCGGCTATCCTTGCCTTTCTGAAATCGCTTTGCGAATGCTCTTTATACTCCGCGGGACCTATAAGGCTGTCCTTCGCCGCGCTCATTTCGGCAAGGATGGACTTATGGTGCAGAACCTTATCCGATATGCCGAGCGATTTTTGGCAGTGCTTCATAACCCGCTTTTGATCATCCGTATCATATATCGTAAAGTGGGAGGTAAAGCCGATTCTGTCCGCAAATCTCCTGAGTATCCTGCCGCAGCAGGAATGGAAGGTATGCGCCCATATATCGCGCGCCTCTTCGCCCACGGCGGAGGTAAGCCTTTCGCGGATCTCGCCCGCCGCCTTATTGGTAAAGGTAATGGCAAGCACCTGCCACGGTCTGGCAAGCCCGCTTTCAATGATATGCCCAACGCGGTTCACAAGCACCGTGGTTTTGCCGGAACCGGCGCCGGCAAGAATAAGAAGAGGGCCTTCCGTATAATTCACAGCCTGCTGCTGCATTTCATTCAGAGCCATATATACACCTCATAAAAAATTTTAATAAAAAAACTGCCGCCGTAAAACAGCAGACAAAAAAGGGGCGCCGAGCGACACCCCGTTTTATTCACTTTTATAACCGCCGAAGCGCTGCCGAAACGGTTTGCTTAGCCGAGCAGCGTGAGCAGAACGCCCGCCGCGACCGCAGAACCGATAACACCGGAAACATTCGGGCCCATAGCGTGCATAAGCAGGAAATTCGAGGGATTTTCCTTTTGACCTTCCTTTTGGCTGACGCGCGCCGCCATAGGCACGGCAGAAACGCCTGCCGAACCGATCAGCGGGTTTACCTTGCCCTTTGTGATAACATACATAAGCTTACCGAAAAGAACGCCGCCGGCAGTGCCCACCGAAAACGCGATGAGACCGAGAACGATTACGCCCAGCGATTTTGCGGTGAGGAAGCTCTGCGCGCTTGTGGTTGCGCCTACGGAAAGGCCGAGAACAATCGTGATAATATTCATAAGCTCGTTTTGAGCCGCTTTGGCTATTCTTTCCGTTCTGCCGCTCTCTTTAAGCAGGTTGCCGAACATGAGCATGCCTACAAGTGACGCCGCGTCCGGCAGGAGAAGCGAAACAATAACGGTTACCATTATGGGGAACAGTATTTTTTCAAGCTTGGAAACAGGGCGCAGGGTATCCATGACCACGCTGCGCTCTTTTTTTGTTGTGAGCGCGCGCATGATAGGCGGCTGTATAACCGGCACAAGCGCCATATAAGAATATGCCGCAACCGCTATGGTGCCCAGCATTTCGGGGGCGAGCTGTGAGGTTACGAAAATTGCCGTAGGGCCGTCCGCACCGCCGATAATTGCTATTGAGCCTGCCTCCTCCGGCGTAAATTTGAGGAGCGTTGCACCGATATATGTGAAGAATATGCCCAGCTGCGCCGCGGCGCCGAGTATAAAGCTGGACGGATTTGCAATAAGGGGAGAAAAATCCGTCATTGCGCCGATGCCGAGGAAGATAAGCGGCGGATAGATGCCGGCTTTTACACCGAAATACAGGAAATCCATAAGACCCGGCGTGCATACCTGCCCCGCGTCATCCACCAGCCTGCCGGCAAGAAGGTCTATAAAGCCCTGAAGGTCGCTGTACTGCACGGCAAGATTGGCGCTGGGAATATTCGCAAGAAGCATGCCGAAGGCTATGGGTATCATGAGAAGCGGCTCAAAACCCTTTTTGATACCGAGCCACAAAAAGAAAAACGAAACGCATATCATGATCAGATTCAGATAGCCGCCGTCCGTAAAGAAATAAGCGTAGCCGCTGTTTTGCAAGATCTCAACAAAGGCACTCCAAACACCCTGTAAAACTTCCATATATAAATCCTCCGTTAAAAACAACGCTGAAAAACGGGAATTGCCGCAAACCCGTTAAAAAGCGATGGGAATCATCAAAACCGCGCGCCTGCCGCATTTAAGCCGCGCGGCAGACAATAAAAGCTAAAACGGCTTTGTATTCTCTGCAATAGCCGCGGCAGCCCACGGGTTTCTGCCGGGAACATTTTTTACCCTTATAGAGCGGATCGTGACCTGCCTGCCGCCGTTTGCCGTGTGGATTGCCGCAGTAATGGCGGCAACGATATCCGCGCTGACTCCGCTCGGAGCAGCCGCAGCAGCCGGAGCGGCGGGAGCGGAAGGCGCTGCTGGTACGGGAGCGGGAGCACTGCTCTGTAACGGCGCCTGCTCTTTTTTTGAAACGGCTTTGCCGAAGCCCTTGAAAATGAGAATAAGCAGTATCAGCACCAGCATAACGATGATGATGCCGGCAATAACAACCTCCGATGTGAGCACCCAATCAACTCCTTCAAGATATTCTTTATATGTTTGGGCGGTAACAGGAACCGCGCCCGTATTAAAAATAAGGTTTTGCATGAAAATCTCTCCGCTTTTATACTAATCGGTAGTATTATAAAACAGAAACGGGGGTTTTTCAACCTTATTTTTCATTTTTGTTTAATCTATCTAATTATCGCAAAAATAAATGGGATATAATTTGCACAGCGGTATTGATTTATTTCAAAAAAAGTTTATAATATTATTAGCTGAAATATATAAAATAACCGTTGAACAAAGCCTCGGAGGTGCGTAAAATGAAGAAAGAAACACTTTTAATCGCAATTTTGATTGCGCTTATCATTCTGTGGATAACAGAAACGATAGGCATGCGGAAAACATCGCGCCTGCTGAGCGGAGCGATAGATATCGGCTTCTCTCTGTTGAGATAGTAAAAAAATAAAGTGTCATTCCGCGCCGCAGTGCGCGGTTTTTTAATAAAAACCACAACCGCCGCCGAAGCAGAAAGCTTTGGCGGCGGTTTTCACATGAACGCATCCATAATCCTAAATAATATAGATTTAAGCATACAGTTCTTTTTCTGCGGCGTTCAGACCGGAAAGAAGCCTTTCGTCAGCGGAAGATATATAAATATCGGCGCTGTTGAACGGCAGTACTTCCGCCCCGTTCCACGAATACCAATAGGAATCATAACACTCCATACGCTCACGCGGCGTCATTTCTTTTATTTCTTCCTTCTCCTCCTCCGAAAGCTCCGGATTAAGCGTATAAACGGTCATATAGCCTATGCTGTTATAATCCGATAAATAAAAATCATAGCTGCTTGCCTCAAGCTTATCCTCCACGGCACATGCACGCAGCTCCTGCCACGCCTGACCCGTCAAAAGATATTCATGGTCTTCATCTTCATCATATGAAGAGTTATAATAGTGCAAATAGATAAGCATAACCTCTTCATCATCATAGGAATAGGGCTCCGTTTGCAGCAGCGCCTCTTCATTTTGGAATATGGGTATGAATTGATCCCACAGATTATACTCTATATAATATGTGCGGGAAACCGTTGAGCCGTCCTTGAGCGTGTATTTTATCTCGCAGCTTATGGGTAAACCGTCCAGCCAGTCAAACCCGGTTCCAAGATCATAGATTTCTATATCTCCGTAATCCTCGTAAGTCTCGTAATCCGTATCATAATCATAGTCATAATCATAATCGTAGGAATAAGTGTAGTTCCGAACTGTGTCTG
Source organism: uncultured Bacteroides sp. (assembly GCA_964405895.1). GTDB lineage: Bacteria > Bacillota > Clostridia > Oscillospirales > Acutalibacteraceae > Eubacterium_R. Next base: position 5,411 of record CAYOPQ010000014.1, read on the forward strand.
TAACGGCACTTGAATGGAAATCGGTTACGGCGCTGATATTTTCCGGCTGTGAAAGCGTGACGCTGACGCTGTCATCATATTCATCAAGAATCATTGTATAAAACAGCGAGTATATATAGGAACTTTCCATATAGCTCCACGAGGAATCCTGCGTTACCGTTACGCTTTCAATATCGTCCGCATCGGGGACATATGTAACATAATCCGAATAATTAAAGAGATTTACGCACACGGAAAACAGCAGGCAGACCAGCGCCGCCGCGCCGAAAGCCGCAGCTGTTTTTTTACTGAACAGCCTTTTGCGGCGGAAGCTTGCCGCGGCAAACACAACGGCGCATATAAACACCCCAAAGACACCGAGCAGTATAGACAGCGCAAGACTTTCATTATTTGCAAAAACCACATAGCCGGCGCCCGCGAAAACTGCCATAAGCAGATATTTTATCGGGGCTTCCTGTTTGCCGTCCTCCGCCGTTTCAGCCTTACGGCGTTTGAAGGTAACAAGCCCTGCCGCGTACATTGCGGCAGCTTCCAGCAGCATGACAGCCATAATCAGGTAAAAATACCGTGTATTGCCGAAGCTGTAGTCTGTAAACATGCTTATCAGCACCGCAGGCGGGGTAAAAGCCGAGAATTTTATAACATCAATGCCGACGCCCCAAACGGTATTCAGTTCGCTGACAAGACCGTTTACCAATACCGGCGCGGAAAACAAGCATGTGATACAGTACAGGAAGTACTGCGATTTTTTGCCTGCCGCCACAGCGCACATGCTGAACGACGCGTATGCCGCAAGCAGTGTAAGGAACATACAGCCAATCTGGAGCGCAAACCGACCCATGCCTTCACCGGTTACCGTCACTCCATGTTCTTTAATCGCTGTTCCCGTTATTGAGGCATATAAAACCGCCGAAACAATGAAGGCGGGGATAACGGAAAGCACGCCGTAAAGAAAGTTTGCGTTATATATTGCTTCCCGCTTTATCGGCAGCGCCAAATAATAGTCGCACGCGCGCCGCTTGTAAAACAGCCCGAACATATCGCAGGTGAAAATCAAAAGATAAATCAACACCGCCAAAAAGATCAGCGAGGTCCATGTTGTCACAGAAGACTTGATTTCCTCAAATCCGATAACGGCTCCCTCTTCATAGTAGTTACCGGTAAAAAGGCTGGCACCGTTCATAATAACAGAAATCAGACCGCAGATTACCGTAATGATAACAGAGCCGGCGCAACGGCGGAGCGCCGTTGTCTTGAACGCCGCGGAAAAGCCGCGCTTAGTTGAACATCTTGCTGATTTCATAGCCTGCACCCTCCATTTCATTGATAAACAATTCCTCCAGCGTAAGCGGGAGCGCCTCAAAAAACACCGGGGCTTTGGACTGTATCACGCCGCATATTTCCTCCTCGGCGCCCTTGACCGTAAGCTCTGTCATTTTACCCTGATGCGCCTCTTTTACGATATTAAGGCCGCCCCTTATCTCCTCAAAATCCGAAGGCTCCATAACAAACTGCACTCTGAAAACGCCGTCCATTTCCGAGGCTATATCCTTTTCAAGCAGCACGCCGCCCTGGTGCAGCAAGCCGATATGATCGCAAAAGCCTTCCAGCTCGCGCAGATTATGCGTTGCGATCACAACGCTCGCGTTTGTTGCCGAAATATATTCTATAAGGATTTTTTTAACAAGCTCGCGCATAACGGGGTCAAGCCCGTCAAATATCTCGTCAAAAAAGATATACTGCGGCGCGTGGGACAGCGCAAGAACGATAGCCGCCTGGCGCTGCATTCCCTTGCTCATTGCGGAAAGCTTCCGGTTTGACAGAAGCGGAAAAAGCCCTTTTAGGTTCTTGTACCTTACATCATCCCAATCGGAGTACGCCCATCTGTAATAGCACATCATTGAATCAAGCGTTGCGCCCGGATAAAAATACGGAAAATCCGAAACGAACGCGATTTTGTTTTTTATTTTTGTGTTTTCAAACGGCGCCTCTCCGTTTATAAGCGCGCTGCCGCCGTCCGGCTCATAAACGCCTGAAAGCACCCTTAAAAGCGTGCTTTTCCCCGCGCCGTTTGAGCCTACAAGCCCGAAAACGGAACCGTCGGCCACATCAAGCGAAACGCCGTTGAGCGCCTTGGTTTCCCCGAAGCATTTGGTTAGTTCTTTAATTTGTATCATGAGTTTCCCTCCCATACAGAATTTACGATTTTCATTGCCTGCGCTTTTTCAATGCCGGCATTTTTAGCGTCCTTCAAAGCGGCGGCAAGCTGTTTTTCCGCCTCATGCTGCACTGTTGAAAGGTCTGTTTCACTTACAAAAACACCCTTTCCCACAACCGTATAGATTATCCCGTGCTGCTCCAAATCCTTGTAAGCCTTTGATACAGTATTCGGATTTATCGAAAGCTGCGCCGCAAGCGCGCGGACAGACGGCAAGGGACTGTCTGCCTCATACACGCCCAGATTGATAAATTTTATGATTTCCTTTTCAAGCTGAAGATATATGGGTTCACGGCTTCGCTGATCAAGGGTAAACAACAATTTGAATCACCTGCTTTTTTAAAATCGCCTGCGGCTGTCATGAATTGTCATATTGTTCTTACTGTACTATTACGCTTAGTACAGTTTCTTTATAGCATATGCAGCCCATTTTGTCAATATGTATTTTCAAACAGCGCGCACGGCAAAAGATTTACAGCCCGCAGACACGCAAACAAATATAAAAAAGCCGGCGGGGAATACATTCCCCCCGCCGACATTTAATTTCCGTTACCGCATTTTAATCAAGCTGCGTTACATTTATGCTGATTCCCGCAATATTCGGGGCATTGCTTTCCGTTTCGTTAAACAGGTTTGAGCCGTCGTTATACAGAACAAGCGTGTTTTCGCCCGCTTCAAGCGCAATGTTTACGGTTACGGTGGTAAAATTATCATTACTGTAGGTGTTGCGGCAATAAAGCTCGCTGACTTCCCCGCCGTTCACCGAATACGAAATGTAATCCTCCACAAGGTCAACATTATAATCGTGTACACCCTGCTCCCCGTTGGCGCTGTATGTGATTGTCATTTTATACACGCCGCTTTCAGCCACATCAAAAGTATACTGCGCGGAGCCGGATTCGCTGGATATACCGCTGATATAGGAAATTCCCGTATTTTCGCTTTCACTCACCACCGCAGTGCCCGAAAGCACGGCGTCCTCCGGAGTGAGCTCGATATTTTCTGCGGACGATTCAGCGTCTTGCCATACCACCTGTAACGCGGCGCCCTCCTGCGCTACGCCAATATAATTGAGACCTCTGCGCAGATATACGGTTGCCGTGCCGTCATCGCCGGACTGCGCCGAAGCGCCGTCTATATCCAGCTCGCAAAGTTCAGCCGTAGACAGGTCGTAATACCCGTCCTGAGGCGCTATTGCAAGGAAATAGGTATATTCATCGTCCGTTCTGTCATCATCCGCAAGCACGGTGACTTCGGTATCGCTTTCATACTGCCTGACAAGAAGCGAATCCAAAACATAGGTGCCGTCGTTATGCGTCAGCGTAACCGTATATTCGCCCGCCTCCAGCTCAAAGTATTCCGTATAAGAGGCGGTGATTTCGCTTTTAACGGTATTTTCAAGCGTTATCTGCGTTTCGTTTTCGCCCACGCTCAAATTGACCGTTGCGCTTACGCGGTCGTCCGAATCCTGCCCGTCGTTTGCCTTGCCGTAAATAAACTTGAATTCATAGGTGCCGTCCTCGGGGATAACAACGGAAATGCTTACGCCGTCGCCTTCATTTTCCATGCCGCCCACAAGTCCGTTCTGCTCGCCGGTTGTGGCGTAGGCGCTGTCATATGTATACGCGCCGCCAAGAAGCTCGCCTTCCTCAAATTCATAGCGTGTATAGAGATTTGTATTTTCATACGCCTCGTCGCCGTCCTGCGCCTCGCGCACGGTAATACGGTACGCTGTATTCTCGTCCATAAAATCCATATCTATTTTAAGCGTACTGCCGCATTCCACAGTGTACGCCTTTACATTTTCGGGCGAACAAACCTCTCCCGAAATGCCCTGATAGGTCACCGCCGTTATCTCTATATACACATCCTTGCCGTAAAGCGCGGTATCCTTCAAATTTTTGATTTTAACAACGCCGTCATAATCCGCGCCGGAAACAAGAATATCTATGCTGTCTTTTTCATCATTAATGGAGCCGAGCCCCATAAACTGCCTGTAGCGCGGGGCGCGCAGCTCGGAAATTGCCTTGCCCAGATCGGAATTGAAAATATCCGATATGCTGCTGCTCATCGTCTGCCCCTGCATATCCGTATACCAGCGATATACCCACCATGCCGAATTCGGCGTATTGTAATCGGCGGCGGTGTTGCAGAGGTTATTTGCAAAGAGCCAGTACGCCTGCTGCGCGTATACCTTTGAATATTCTATTTGCGTGATATATTTGAGCATGGTGTTCGGATTGCCGTTATCCTCCATCATACCGTATTCGGTAACGATGATCGGAATATCCGTATCTAAGCCGAATTCCTGTTCAATCGTTTTCAAATCCTCAACATTATACTGCCAGTCATAGATCGAGCGGTAGCTGAGCTCGTGATAGATCAGCACATCCGGCACACAGTCATTCTGCGTGGTGTATTCCAAAAAGTCATACATCTTATCGCTGTCATACTCATAGTAGCCGGGGCCGCCTATAACAGCGTCCGGGTCCAGGGAGAGCACATATTCATATGTAAGCTTCCATGCCTCAAAGAAATTTTGCTTGCCCGTTTCATTGAAATCACTGTACCCGCCGTCTTCGTTAGAGGAATCCTCTATCCACTCGCCGAACCAAACGCCGTTGTCGCACTCATTGAAGAGGCAGTAAACGATGTAATCGTGGTAATCCGAATCCTTTATGGCGTTTACGGTTTCCTCAACAAGCGGGAAGAATGTGCTTTCAAGGTATTCGCGCCAATCATATGTGCCGTTCTTTTTCATTTCGGTTATATTATCCGAATCATAGTACCAGGTGCTGTACATATCCTGAAGATAGACAACAAGGTAATCACAGTCGCCCGAAGACAGCGCCTGTGCGGCTACATCACTCATCTCGCCTATCGGGTGCTGGAGGCCGAGCGTTGTTTTTGTGGAAATGGAAGAGAGGTCTATGCTTTCCGTCATATTATAAGACGGAACGCCGTCCTGGGAGATTCCGTAAAGGAAGCCGGAGGCGCCGCTTGTGACCTCGCCGGTCAAATCCGCAGCGTCAAATGTAACCGTTGGGGTATAGAGCGCATAAAACGCGCCGAATGCCGCAGCGATTACAATAATCAGGCAGGTAATGATGATTGCTATTCTTTTTAAAACCTTTTTTGCTTTGATTTTCATTGCTTACTCCTTAATAAAGCAAAGCCGCAGCGCATGCTTTTCAACCTTAAAATCAATATTCGGGTAATCGAAGTTTTCGCCGTCGCAATTGCCGAGCAGCCCTGACCCGTCTACAGACCATATGCGCCCGCCCGTAAGACGGCCGGTATGTATTTTGGGTGAGGATTCATCCGTAGCGGTTCCGGCGCTGTACTTGGGGATAAGCGGAAGCGCCTGGGGAAGCGTAACGGCATCTACAAGGCAGTAATCAAGCACGCCGTCGTCCAGCTTGGAATTCGGCGCGGGGCAGAACCCGCCGCCGTAATAGCTGGCGTTGCAGATGGCAAGCAGCGTATATTCGGCAGGTGTGGCTTTCCGTTTATACGGCTCACCGTCCTCGCCGATACAGTCAAGCTCAAAATTGATCTGATATTTCATAGACTGCAATATTGCCGGAATAACAGCAATATTATATGCCTGAGAACCGAGAAATTTGACCTTGCCCGCAATTTTTCTGCCCAATGTTTCCACCTTGGTGTCAAGGCCGAAGCTCATTACATTGATACATTTTTCACCGTTATAATCAATGAGATCTATCGGCTTGATATCATATCTCGGGCGGCCGACATGCAGCCCGAACGCCTTTACAACATTAAAAGAATCTATCTTTTTTGTGCCGTATATTTTTTTGGCAAAATCATTTCCCGTGCCGAACGGCAGGATCATAAGCGGCGTTTGGGTGTGGGCAAGCCCGTTTGCGACCTCGTGAACGGTACCGTCGCCGCCGCAGCAAACGATCACGCAATCGCTGCCGTACTGCGCGGCGTAATCCGCCGCTATTTTTTTTGCGTGGCCGCGGTAATCCGTTTCCTCTATGATCATCTCGTCGTCAATGAGTCTGAAGGACGACTGCACCTGTTTAAAAAGCATCTGCCTGCTTTTGTTGCCCGCTATAGGATTTTCAATAAAAATATATTTCATAATTTCGCATACCCCCTTTCACACTGCTGCCGGTCACATCACTCTTGTGCCGCCTACCGGGCGAATGATAAGGACATGGCAGCTGCCTTTGCCAAACACACTTTCAACAGCGTTTTTATATTGCTCCAGCAATTCGTTGGGCACAAACGCCTGGATCGTTCCGGCAAAACCGCCGCCGTGCACACGGTAGGCGCCGTTCACGCCGAGCACCTCTTCGGAAATGCACAGCGCAAGGGAGAGCTTTTGCTCTGCCGGATTTTTCGGAGTATAAACATTTTGGTTGTACATATAGGAAGAGCGCCCGCTCTCGTTTATAATCTTCTTAAACGCGTCAAAATCATTTTTTTCAAGCGAGTCAACAGCCTTTTCCACTCTTATATTCTCTCTATAGAAATGGTACGCGCGGATCAAAGCCCTGTCGCTGACTCTGCCCAAAAGGGACGGCACCGCCGCTTTGAAATCGGCGTAATCTATCTCACGAAGGACATCCCTGCCCAACGCTTTTGCCACGCTTTCCATTTCCGCGCGCACGGCGGCGTAATCATCCGTAAGGTCGCTGTGGCTTCCGCCCGTATCGACTATACAAAGCGAATGACCGCTCTTTGAAAAATCGAAATCCACTTTTTTTATCTTCGGATTCTCCGTTGATTCAAAATCAATCGTAACGAATGTGCCTACGGACGAAGCCATTTGATCAAGCAGACCGCAGGGCTTGCCGAAAAATACATTCTCCGAATATTGAGCGGTTTTTGCAATATCCACCGCGCTGATAACGCCGTCGTTAAAGAGGTAAGAAAGCGTGGTGCCGAGCAGCACCTCGAACGCCGCCGACGAAGAAAGCCCGCTGCCGCCGATGACATCGGACGCCGTAACGCAGTCAAACCCGCCTATTTTATAGCCCATTTCCTTTATTTTTGCCACTACGCCGCGCACCATTGCGGTTGAGCGGCCGAATTCGGATTCATCGGGCAAAAGCTCTGAAAGATCCACAACATTCATGGCGTGGCCGTCAGATTTAACTCTGACGATACCCTCGTCATTTTCAGCGGCTACGGCAACGGCGTCTAAATTAACGGACGCAGCCAGCACTCTGCCGTTATTATGGTCGGTATGGTTCCCGCACACCTCCGTGCGGCCCGGCGCGGAGGTGATTATCACATCCCTGCTGTCTCCGAAGCGCTTTATAAACGCATTTAAAAGGCGGATATACCGCGGCTTTTGCGCCTCCACGGCGCTTTGCGTAACATAAACTGCCCTTAATTTTTCGTCCATCGCGCCGGTCTGTATCGCGGCGATGTATTCCTGTGGTTTCATAATCTTCTGCCTTTCTTCTTCATTTTGGATTTATAATACGATTTTGTATTTTTCCTTTTGCGAATAGATCAAAAGGGTCTGATTCATCTGGCGGGATTTGATGCCGTAGTATATATTAAAGCCGAGGCTTGTGATACCCGTAAACAGCACAACAAGCATTGCGAGCAGGATGAACTGCCGTGAAAACGGGTTGTATATTTCGGTTCCTATACGGGTGTAGATGTAAAGGCGCGGCAGCATTCCTATAATACTTAGGCACACATAGTAAACGAAATCATAGTGCATGGAGCCGTACAGCTTGGAAACCATACCGGGCGGTATGGACGGCACAAAGCGGGATATAAGCAGGATATACGGATTGCCGCTGCCCTTGAAGAGCACCCATTCCTTGATAAACTTAACCTGATGGATATTCAGTATCATCATCGCCCAGCCGCCGCCGAACCATATGCCTTCCACATATTTTATTACAAAAAATACCGTAATGCAAAAGGCATTGATCAGAATTGCCGTCTGAACGGAAAACACCATTCCCGAAATAACGCAGAGCACGCTTATTGGTATGGGAAGATGGCACTTGGCAATCCAAAGGGCAAAAATGCAAATCAGTATCTCCAAATGCGTATCGAGCCCCACAACCGCCCTTTCAAGCTTGCTGAGCCAGCTTATAATGGCGTCAAAACGCACCTCAAGGCTTGACTGATTGTAAAGGCATATGCCGAGAAATATCATAATCACAAAGGTGGCTAAAATGATGATTGCAGATATTAAATTTGTTTGGCGGCGCTTGCTTTTTCTCACGCCTACACCCCCGTGACCGATTAATATTCGTGATAATTGCCGAGGAACTTGAAATCCGGCAGCTCCGAATAGAGCGCGCAGATCAAATCAAGCGTTTTTCGGTCTTTGATATTGCCGAGGAGATCAACATAAAAATAATATCTGAACTCTCCGTTGCCCACCGGCCTGGACTCAAGCTTTGTAAGATTCAGACCGGCTATTGAAAACCTGCCGAGGATCCTGTAAAGCGAGCCCGTTGTATGCGGCAGGGCAAAAATCAAGGAAACCTTATCCGCATTGCTCTCAATAACAAGCTTCTTGGAAATCACGATAAATCTTGTTCTGTTATTACTTATATTCTGAATTCTCTTTTTTAAGATTTGCAGACCGTATTTTTTTGCCGCGTCTGCCGAGCAGATAACACCTATATCGCTTCTGCCGCTCTGCGCAACAAATTTTGCCGCTGCGGCAGTATTTGTATAATTCACGCCCGTAAAGGCAAAATTTTTCAGAAATTCAGAGCACTGCGAAAGCGCCTGTGGATGGCTGTAGACCTCTTCTATATCCGAATAATCAACGCCTTTTTTTGCGCACAGGCAGTGATTCACCTCAAGCGAATAGGAACCGGCAACATAAAATCTGTATTTTATAATCAGGTCGTATACCTCGTGGACAGAACCGGCTGTTGAATTTTCAACCGGAACGATCCCGAACGGAGCCTCGCCCTTATTAACGGCTTCAAAAACATCCTCAAACATTTTAAAATGCTTTATTTCGGCGTTTTTGAAAAGCGTCTGCGCCGTTTCATCCGCGTAGCTTCCGTCAACGCCGGCGCACGCAACCGTTGTTTTAGCCGAAAACGAGCTTTCAGTTGAAACCGCGTCTGTTATAAGCCTTCTGAGGGGCGCGCCGCTTTCCATAATATTGTGCTGAATCGCGCGGGAGGCGTCCATTGTTGCGGAAAACACGGTTGCGATAGCGTCCCCGTCCTCACCGCATTTTTCCTTTACAGCGTCAAGTATCTCCTGCTCCCGCTGTTCATTTAAAACCGGAATCCCTCTTTTTACCTTATATTCCGCCACTTGCTTTGAAATATCCATTCTTTTGCGGAGCAAAGGTATAAGCTGTTCGTCTATATCGTCTATTTTCTTTCTTAAATCAAGAAGATCCATGAAACAAATTTCCTTTTCACATCATCATATCCAGCAGAGTGAAGGCGCACACCGCCTCAACCACCGCCGCCGCGCGCGGCACAATGCACGGGTCATGCCTGCCCTTGACTACAAGCTTTTCATTTTTAAGCGTTTTAAGGTCAACGCTGTCCTGCGCAACGGAAACGGACGGCGTTGGCTTAACGGCAACGGAGAAAACGAGCGGAGCGCCGTTTGTGATGCCGCCTAAAACGCCGCCGTTATTGTTTGTTTTAAGGCGGACCGCGCCGTCTTTAACCTCATACGGGTCGTTCGCCTGACTGCCGCGCATATCCGCAAAGCCGAAACCCGCGCCGAACTGCACGCCCTTTACAGCGGGTATGCCGAAAAGCGCGTAAGAAAGCCTGCCCTCAACAGTTGAGAACATATTTGAGCCTATACCCGCCGGCAAGCCGACCGCGGCGCACTCTATAACGCCGCCCACGGAATCGCCGCAAAGCCTTGCTTCCTCTATAACGGCGCGCATTTCCTGCTCCTTTTCGGCGCTTATGGTTTTAAAGAAGCCGGTCGACAGCTCTTTCAGCATTTCAGCGCTGATATTGTTTTTATCAAAAGCCGTATCAAAAACGGAGCCTATCTGCAAAATATGCGAGCCTACCGTGATCCCCTTATCCGCCAGAAGCTGTTTGGCTACTGCGCCGGCAAAGACGAGCGGTGCCGTAAGCCTGCCGCTGAAATGCCCGCCGCCGCGGATATCGTTGAACCCGGAATATTTTATATATGCGGGATAATCGCTGTGGCCGGGACGGGGAATAAATTTAAGATTTGCGTAATCACCGCTTTTTGTATTTGTGTTTTCAATGACCATGGCAAGCGGCGCGCCCGTGGTTACGCCGTTCAGAACACCGCTCAGTATCCGCGGGGAATCCGGCTCTTTCCTTGCGGTTGCGCTTTTATCCCTGCCCGGCGCCCGTCTGTCCATCTCTTTTTGGATAAGCTGAAGGTCCAGCGCTTTGCCGGCGGGCAGACCGTCTATAACACAGCCGATAGCCGCGCCGTGGCTCTCCCCGAATACCGAGAGCTTTATGTTTTCACCCAGCGTTGATGACATTTGCCTTTCCTCCCAAGCTGTTAAAATCCTCAAAAAATGACGGATATGTCTTATTTATGCTTTCCGCCTCGTCAATAACGGTATTTCCCTGCGCGAATGAAGCGGCAACCGAAAACGCCATAACAATCCTGTGGTCATTATAGCCCTTAAGCTCCGCGCCGCGCACCTTATCCGGCGTGATGATCATTTTATCATGCAAGACGGTAACCCCGACGCCCATTTTCTTCAGATTCGCCGCGATTGCCTCAATCCTGTCCGATTCCTTGAACCTGAGCCTTTCCACGCCGCGGATAACCGTTTCGCCCTTTGCGAACGCCGCGGTAACGGCAATGGAGGGCACCATATCCGGAATATCGCTGCAATCAATATCTATGCCCGAAAGCGTATCATGCTCGCACAATACGCCGTTTTCAGTTTCCGTTACTTTCGCGCCGAACATACGCATAACATCGCACACCGCTTTATCGCCCTGTGCGGAACTGCCGTCAACGCCTTTGAGCATTATCCTGCCGCCTATAGCCGCCGCGCTCATAAAAAACGCCGCGTGGCTCCAATCGCCCTCCACCGTATAATCGCGGGCGGCGTATTTCTGCCCGCCTTTCACAAAATATCCGTACTCGGTTTCCTCAACCGCAACGCCGTAATCGGCAAGCGTTTTTACAGTTATATCCACATACGGCTTTGATTTGAGCGGCGCCGTCAGAATGATTTGGGAATCCCCGTCAAGTATGGGCAGAGCCAGCAAAAGCCCCGTTATATACTGCGAGCTGATGTCCCCGCGTATTTCATACGCCCCGCTTTGCAGTCTGCCGCTTATTCCGAGCGGAAGAGAGCCCGCGCTTTCTATTTTTATGCCGTGCTTTGGCAGCAGCTCAATATATTCCTTAAGCGGCCTTTCCGGCAGTCTGCCCTCGCCCGCAAAGATCACTTCTTTTCCGAGCGCCGCCGCAACCGGAATAAAAAAGCGCAGTGTGTTGCCGCTTTCTATGCAGTTTATAAGCTTTTCTCCGTTTTTAAGGCTTTTCGCCGCGCCTAACGCCGCCTCCATATCCCTTGAGGGAATCAGGGGCGCTACGCTGCCGCCGCCCGCAAGGAAGGCGCACACGATGGCTCTGTGCGCCACCGATTTGCTTGGGGGCAGGGTGACCGTGCCGTTTAAAGCGGAGCTTTGAATGTTTACTTTTTTCATGCTTTTTCCTTATGCACGCCCAGAAGAACGCCTGCCTCATAAAGCGAAACGGGCATGATAAAGCCCTCGCCGATTTTTTTAAGCATTATAAGGTTGATTCCGTCCGAAGTGCGTTTTTTATCGTGTTCTATATTGCGGATGATATCCTTAACGGGCAGCTCCGTCTGTGTTTTAAGGCCGTATTTTTTAAGCACGGCGCAGATTTTTTCCGCCGTTTCGCGCTCCGTAATACCTGCCTCCTCGCCGGCGCGGCTGATCATAACCATGCCGATTCCCACAGCCTCCCCGTGGGATATGCCGCCGAAGCCGCAGAGCTTCTCTATGGAATGGCCGCAGGTGTGGCCGAAATTCAGCAGCGCCCTTTCGCCCGCTTCCTTTTCATCTCTTTCCACAATGCCGCTCTTGATGGAGCAGCATTCAAATATGATGTCCTCAATAAAATCCGCGGCGTTTTCGTTTTGCAGCCTTTCAAACAGCGAAGCCGATTTGATACAGCCGTATTTGATGACCTCTCCCATACCGTCGCTGAAATAATGCGGCGGCAGGGTTGAGAGCACATCCGGGTCTATGATGACTGCGGACGGCTGCCAGAACGCGCCGCAGAGATTTTTGCCCTGCGGCAGATCAACCGCCGTTTTGCCGCCCACGGAGGAATCCACCTGCGCAAGCAGCGTTGTGGGTATTTGAAAATATCGGATTCCGCGCATATACACGGCGGCGGCAAAGCCCGCAATATCGCCGCATACGCCCCCGCCGAGCGCAACAACGCAGTCCTGCCTTGTTAAGCTGTTTTGGGCAATAAATTCAACGATTTTTAAAAGAGTATCCGTTGTTTTGGAGCTTTCGCCCGCCTCAAAAACAAATTCCGCGGTTTCTATGCCGGCTCTGTTCAGGCTTTGCGTTACCTTTTTCATATACAGCGGGGCAACATTGCTGTCGCTCACAACAACCGCCACCCTTGCGGGCTGTATTTTACCGATTATTTCTCCGCAGGCGCCGAGCGCGCCTCTTTCTATAAAAATATCGTAACCGCCGCCGGCATTGACCCTCAGGGTTCTCATCAGCCGATTTCCTCCTTAATCTGATTCGCGCGCGCCATAAGCGCCTTTAGGGTATCCGTATCCTCCTCGCTTATCGCCTTTTTAAAGCGCTCAAGATTTGAAACAAGATCGTCTATCTCATTGATGAGCGGCTCTTTGTTCGCTATAAAAAGCCCGCTCCACATTTCGCCGTTTATGCGCGCCACGCGTGAAACATCACGGTAGGAGCCGGCTGAAAAGCCCGAATGCATGGGCGCCAGCGGGCTTAAAACATACGAGCAGGCAAGAACATGCGCAATCTGGGAGGTAAAGGCAATCATCTCGTCATGGTGCTCCGGCGTTGTAACAACGGTGCGCTTAAAGCCCATTTCCTTGGCAAGCTCCACCAGAGCATCCGTTTTTGCTTTCGGCGCGTTCGTTGGGGTGCAGATGAACGACGCGTTGTCAAAAAGCGTGGGCAGGCTGTTTTCATAGCCGGAAACCTCGCGCCCCGCCATGGGGTGCGCGCCTATAAAGCTAAAATCAAAGGCTTCCTTTTCAAGCCTGCGGCAAATCTTGGTTTTGACGCCGCAGCTGTCCGCAACGATGCTGCCGCTCTTGAACAGCGCCCTGTTGTTCAGCACAAACGGAACAATGCCCTCCTCATAAAGATTGATAAAGGTAATATCCGCCTTCGGTATAAGCGCTTCAAGCGCGCCGGTTTCATCCACAACGCCCTCCGCAAGCGCCCTTTCACAGACGGATTTTGTTCTGTTCCACCCCATAACATAATGGGCGGTATTCTTTTTTAATGCTTTCGCGATGCTCGCGCCGATAAGGCCGAGACCTGCCACAAGTATATTCATTTTAACCGCGCTTTCAGAAATTTACATATATTTTGTATCTATATAATAATATATACGCCGGCATAAATCAAGCGCGCAGCGCCCTAAATTTGCCGCCGGCGGCATAAAAAACCCGCGCGGTCTGCGTTTGCCGCGCGGGGCATTGGATTTTTTACGGCATATGCGCCGCCGCTCTTAAAAGCTTTGCTCACGCTTTAAAAGCTTAACATTTTGAAGCCTTACAGGCTCGCCGCCGTCCGCCGCGCTGCCCTCAAAGCGCAGGAGCTCCAGATTCTCAACATTCTCGGCGTCTACGGCGTGTTTGTAATTTTCGCATTTCGTGCCCCAAAGGGTTTTTGTTTTCATAATGGTGATATCCCTGGCGTTTCTTATGAAGAACGCGGAATTATCATACTTTTCCACACCCCAGTCCAGGCACGGGCGCAAATCGTAAAGCCCGCAGGGCCATTTGCTGGTTTTTGTAAGCTCTATGCGGCAGTTTTCAAAGGTAACATCCTCTATGGGGTTTTCCGGGCTGCCGTGGATAAGCACGCCGTTTTCGCCCTTTGCAGTAACATTGAAGAAGCGGATATTTTTTACACTGCCGCTCTTTGTGTTTTCATCTCTGTTGAAGGTGGTTATGGTTATGGGCTCCGCCGTTCCCCACCAGTCCGGGCAGAAGCGGCGCGTTTCTATCGTTATGTTTGAATAGGAAACATTTTCCACATTGCCGCCGTCCCTTATCTGAATGGAGATGCCGCGGTTTGATTTGCTGATTGTGCAGTTGGAAACGATGATGTTTTTGAAATCGCCCACGCCCTCCGTGCCGATTTTGATTGCGGCGGAGGTGGAAACAAGCGTGCAGCCGTCTATAACCACATTTTCCGTGGCGCCGTATTCGCTGTTCCCGCGGGAGGTTTTCAGGCAGATGCAGTCGTCCGCGCAGGTGATGTGGCAGCCGAGTATGCGCACATTTGAGCAGTGGTCGGGGTCAATGCCGTCGCTGTTGGCAACATCAAGGTCGTTCAGGATCCTAATGCGGTCAATCAGCACATCGTCGCACCCCGCCGGGTGCAGCGTCCAGAACGGCGCGTCCACCACCGTAAAATCCTTAAAGGTGATGTGGTTGCTTTTTTCTATGTAGATAACGGTGGGGCGTGGGTAGAAATCACCGGTGACATAATACCTGTCCTTGCGCTGAACAAAGGCATGGCCGTTTGCGTCAATCACGCCGCCGCCGCAGACGCAGCAGCCGTCCGCCTCAAAGCCGTAGATAAAGACAAAGCTGGGCTTGCCCGTTACGGGATTGCCGATCAGCGCCGTTTTCGGGTCGTTGATCAGCTTGTTGGGCCTGATATACCCGTCTATATTTGAGGTTGCCTTGAGCCTTGCGCCCTTTTGTATATAAAGCTCCACATTCTTTTTAAGGCGTATAGAATCGCTGTAAAAAACATAGCCGCTTTGCAAAACAACTCTGCCGCCGCCGTTTTTGGCGCAGTCGTCAATCGCGTGCTGGATTGCAAACGCGTCGTTTGAAACGCCGTCTCCCGCGGCGCCGTACTGCAAAACATTGTATTCCTTCATTGTGCATCACCATAGACTTTTGAAATTATTGATGCATATAATATAGCACAATGCTTTTCATTTGACAAGTAAAATCAATTATGCTATGATATAGCAGCTGGGGCTGCCGGGCACTTATCAGGGCAAGGCGGCCGATTTTGTGCGTGCGAAAGCCGAAGCGCTGAAGCGGCAATAAGGTGAGATGGAGAACGATGAAAAAATACGATGTGGCTATTGTGGGCGCAGGCCCCGCCGGTATCTTTACGGCAATAGAAATGCTGCGCAAGGGCAGCAAAAAGAGCATAATTATTATAGAGAAGGGCAAATCCGTTGAAAAGAGGAAATGCCCCAAGGCGGTTACCGGCAAATGTATGAACTGCAAGCCTTACTGCCATATCACTACGGGCTTTTCCGGCGCGGGCGCGTTTTCGGACGGCAAGCTTTCCCTTTCCTACGAGGTGGGCGGCAGCCTGCCGGAGCTGATCGGCGAGGAGCTGGCGCAGGAAACGATTGAATATACGGATAAGATATACCTTGACTTCGGGGCGGATACCCATATAGAGGGCATAGGCAATACCGACGAGGTGAAGGAGATACGCAAGCGCGCCATTCAGGCGGGGCTTAAGCTTGTGGACTGCCCGATACGCCATATCGGCACGGAGAAGGCGCACGAGCTTTACTTTGAAATAGAGAAGTACCTTGAGGCGAACGGCGTTGATATTCTGTTTGACAGCCAGTGCGGCGACCTTATTCTGGACGGCGAAACCTGCCTGGGCGTGCGCCTTGAAAACGGAGAAGAGATTTTTGCGCAGGACACCGTTGTGGCAACGGGCAGGCGCGGTGCGGACTGGCTTGAAAAGCTTTGCGCGGACCACGGCATAGCGCACCAGCCCGGAACGGTTGACATAGGCGTGCGCGTTGAGGTGCGCAACGAAATTATTGAAACCATAAACGATGTGCTTTACGAATCTAAGCTGGTGGGGTACCCGAAGCCGTTTAAAAACAAGGTGCGCACCTTTTGCCAGAACCCCGGCGGCTTTGTGGCGCAGGAGAATTATGACAACGACCTTGCCGTTGTAAACGGCCATTCCTATAAGGAGCTGAAGAGCCCGAACACGAATCTGGCAATCCTCTGCTCACACAATTTCTCCGTGCCGTTCAACCAGCCGATTGCCTACGCGCAGAAGGTGGGCGAGCTTACCAATATGCTTGGGGACGGGCATATACTTGTGCAGCGCCTGGGCGATATTTTAGAGGGCAAGCGCACCTGGCAGAAGGAGCTTTCGCAGAGCAACCTGCGCCCCACCCTGCCGGACGCCGTTGCGGGCGATATTACGGCGGCAATGCCTTACAGGGCGATGACGAATATCATAAACTTCATTCAGGCGATGGACCATGTTGTGCCCGGCTTCGCGAGCCCGGAGACCCTGCTTTACAGCCCGGAGCTGAAATTCTATTCCAACAAGGTAAAGATGGATACGGATTTCAACACGAATATCAAGGGGCTGCACTGCCTGGGCGATTCCAGCGGGTGGACAAGGGGGCTTATGATGGCTTCCGTTCACGGCGTGCTGATGGGCAGAAAGCTTGTATAAGCTTGCAGGAAAAACTTAAAACGGCGCGGCGGCGTGCCGAAATACAAAAGAACCGGCTTTGCGGGATTTTGCAAAGCCGGTTTTCTTTTTTTGCTCTTTTTTTGCTTTTTATGTTTGAATCAGTGGCGGGGGTGGGCTTTTCTGTAAGCCCTTTTTCTTTCCAGCTCCTGCGCCTTAAAGGATCTGTACCAGCAGACAATCAAAAGGATGACAACAGCCAGCACAACGGCAGCCGCAAGCCATTTGAGCGCCGTGCTGATATTCTGCACGATCTGAAGCCCGTTTGCCAAAAAGCCGGCGGAAACATAAACCTTATCCGTACCATCCGAATACACGCCGTTTTCAAGATAGATCTTTTCGCCGGAGGTGTCGTTATCCTCATAATAATAGCAGATGTAGGGCAGAACAACCGTATCGCCGCCGTATTCCGGGTTATCCTCCGAATAAAAGGTAATGCCCGTTGTTTCATCCGTAAGCTGATCCGCAATCAGGAGATTGATAACGGTTTGCCGCGCGGAATCGTTGCTCAAGGTAAAGACCGTTGCGCCGAGGAGCACAATAAGCACGGCAAAAGCGATGAGCAGCGCCTTGAACACCTTGACAAGCCGCCCGTGCCTTTTGCGCATATCTTTAAAAGAAGCTTTTAAAATATCTTTTGTTTTTACAGCGCCGCCGTCGGGGCGCGCTTTTTGATTTTTAGCCATAGAAATCACCTTTTTTATTTTAACATAAATCGCGGCGGCGGTCAACTGCGCCGGGCGCAAAAAAAAGGGCGCCGAAGCGCCCTTCAAAATCAATGCTATAGATTTTATTTTTACTCAAGAGCGCGCAAAGGCTTTTGCGCGCCCGATGGAAACTGATTTTAATCAGCGAAGTAATTGGAATTGGAATCATCGGCATAATAACCAAGTACCGTGCCGTAACCTTCGCTCGTTGCTTCTGTCATAATATCGGCAGCTTTAAATCTTTCAATTTCCGAAATCGGCTTTGAGTAAACTTCTTTCATTGAAAGTCCTCCTTTTCTTAAAAGCCCCGAACGCCTGCGGCGCTGCCGCCGCAGGGTTCAGCGTTTTTACCGCTGTGAAAACAGAGCTTTTTAAGCGTCATAATCGTAGGACTGAACATCCGCATAGATAACAGATGTGTCGCCCTCACTGTCAGCAACTATGACATACGCACGAGCATACGCTACGCCTGTCTGCGCGCTGATACCGAAAGTAATCGCAAACTGACCTTCGTTGGCGGTGTTGCTGTTGTTATAGATATAAACGCCGCTTCCGCTTACATTCGCGTTTTCAAGAACGAGCGAAGTCTCTGCGTCAGCAAAGTCTTTGCCGTACAGGAAGCCGGATTCAACAACGGTGTAGCCCTCAGGTACATTTCTTGAAGCAAGGAACCTGACATTAGCGGTGCCTTCCACAGAAGATACAGATACCGCGGTAACCGTGGGTTCTGCCTCGACATCATCCGTATCGAAGGTAACGGTTACATCAGCCGTTACGCAGAAGCTGTATTCGTCGCCGTAAGCAGCCGTTGCGCCGTTTACATACCATACGGTCGCGTTGTCAGCCTTAACGGTTACATAAGCGTCAAAGCTTACCTCAGCAGAATCTTTATAATCAACGCCGTCTACCGTGATGGTAGCGCCCTCAGCGGTTACGGTGTAGGTAGTGTCACCCTTCGCGTACTGCGCAGTTACTACCGCCGCGCTGTCAAGCGCGTTGATTTCGTCAATGCTCAGGCTCCAGCCTGTGAAGGTATAGCCGAGATAGGTGTATACATCCGGCAGGTCAGCATCTGTGAGCTCGCCGAGCGCGTCGCTGGAGATTGTGCCGAGAACCATGCCGAAGCTATCCATAAAGGTTACGGTGAACGCATCGTCTGCCTCAGCGAATACGGCAACAAAGGTCATATCCGCATACGCGGCAGTTGTGTAGGTTTCGCTTGTGGAAACCATCTTGCCGTTTACGCTCCAGCCGATAAATTCAGCACCGTCAGCAGCCGTGGCAACAAGCGTGTAGCCGGATTCGTAACCAACCTCAGTGGTTGAGCCGAATTCAACAGCATTGCCGTTGAGCGTTACCGTGCCGAGGCCGTCTGTGCCCTCTACGGTAATCTGAACGCCGAGCGCCTCAATTACAGCACCCTCTGTGATCACTTCGCCGCAGGCGCTGCATACGGTGTCTGCTTCCTTACCTTTTTCGCCCTTTGTGGGAGCTACATAGGAATCTTCATCCGTAACTTCTGTACCCTCGTGGTTCGTGGGATCAAGCGCGGTGCCTGTTTCAGTTTCAGTATAAGTCTCGTCACAGCCGTAGCAGGCGTAAGTCGTTGTGCCGTATGATACGCATGTAGCGGCAGTTTCCGAATAAACATACCATGAATGGCCTTCCGCCGTGATTTCAGCGCCTTCAACATAGTAGCCGCAGACTGAACATTCCTGATCAGCCGCTTTACCGTTGTCGGTATGCGTTGCGTCAACAGCTGTGCCGTCAACATCAACCATTGTACAAGCTACAGTTTCCGTGGCGGCAACTTCGGTATATTCCGTAGTGCCTTCTACCCATTCGGGCCAGCTGTAGGTTGTAACGGTATGCGTGCCGTCTTCATTGTTTACAACGGTCGACGCCGTGTTGTCCGGAGCCGTTGGCTCTACGCCCGCCTCGGCAGTTACGGTCGTACTCGAACCGTCTGCAAAGGTGTAGGTGTAGTCAACATCATCATCAGCCTCAACCTCGGTAAGGTTGTTTTCCGCACGCATCAGAGCAGTTCTGAGCGCGTAAACATCGGTTACCTGGTAGATGTAATCATCCTTCGCGGAAGGCTCATAGATGCCCTCATCTTTGTAAGGATATCCTTCCGGATAAACAGAATAGCCAAATTCGGCGTCATAAGCAGCTTCCGAAGCGTTATACAGCGCCTCAATGAACGCCGCCCAGCTCTCTTCCGTATAGGTTACGCCGTCCGGGTTGTTGTCCGCCGTCCAGGTGCCGGTGCCGTCTACATAGGACTGGGTTGTAAGATTAACTTCTACAGCAGACCAATCTGTAGCCGTGCCGCTGTCTGTTTTACCGTTGGCGGCGCAGAGGATTTCTTCCTCAAGCCTGTCGCCGATATAGCCGCGCTCCGTTACCTGCGCAAGGTAAAGGTTAAACAGCCTGAGCGCCTCGTTGAGCTCAAATGTTGTTGAGGACGAGGTTGCCACGGACTGCTCGTAATCTACCTCAGCAGTGAGGTCGGAGAATGTGTAGCTTGTGCCGTACTCTTCATTGTACGCTTCAAGCGCAGCGTCCGCCTCTGAAGCAAGGCTGCCGAACAGAAGTTCGGATTCACCGGTCCAGGAACTTACATAATAATAATTGTAATAAGTATCAATATCAAGCATTGCCTCCGCAAGTCTGCCGGCGGACGCCATCTGCTCGTAATTGATAACATCAAAGTTTGTGTTTACAAGGCCGTTTCTGAGAACATATACATTCTCAAAAATATCCTGCGCGATATTTACGCTGATGTAATCGTAAACAAAGCTCAAAAGATACTCTATCTTATCAATAGAAACAGCCATGTTGCCGCGCGCGTCGGGATCGTCTATAACGCTGGACGCGGTGGTAGCATATTTAACATACCAAGTACCCGTTGACGAGGTAGAGGTATTGTTTGAGGTTGCATAGCTGAATGTAATCTCATTGTAGAGCAGGTTGCCGGAAGAATCCGTTGCCTGTTCGTCCGTATCGGCAAGGTACGGCTCCTCAAGGAAGATGCCCGTGCCGCTGCCGTTGTCCGCCCACTCCTGCGCATACTGAACAGAATTGAGCAGGTGATACTTCGCCTCTGATTCGCCGGACAAGCGGATGAATACAACCTCATCGTAAACAGGTGTTTCCGCGCCGCTCGAATCAACGATATAGCCGGTAGCTGTTGTCAGACGGTAAACCGGATAATCCGTGCCGTTTATTGTGACGGTATCGCCCGTAGCCACAACATCGGAATCCGTTACCTCTGTATTAGAGTAAATCGGGTTCTCGTAATAGGTTGTGCCGGTGCTGTCCGTATAAGCGGTCATGAAGTTCAGACCGTTATGCGTTGCCGCGTTCAGCAGCAGATCGCTGAGCGAGCCGGCAGACAGGTAGGACGAATCCGCAGGCATGTAAGCCACATCGCCGACCACATCTGTGGTGGATTCGTAAACAGCCAAATTCGCCTTTACTGAGGAATAATTTGCAGCGTTGGCAGCCGTTAACGGCGCGGCGAGATTTGCAAGCGCCTCCGTAGCGGTGTTGTACAGATAATCGTAAACATCGGAGTCTGTAAAGTCAGCCGCCGTGTAGTTCGCAAGGATATCATAGAGCTCCAGATAGCTTGCGGTAAGGTCTGTCATCTCATCGCTGTCATCCACAACGGTGATATCTACGGTGAAGGTCGCGGTGTTGGAGGAGATAACCTGGAAATTCATGGTTACTTCTCCGTTCGTACCGGTTAATGCCGTTTCGCCGTCCCAGGAAATGAAGTCATACTGTGCGGTTGTATCTGAACCGTAGGTATGCTTTTCGTAGCTGAGTACAAGACCCGCAACACCCGCGGACAGGGAAACATCGTTATAGCTGCTTACAGAATAGTCTACAACAGTCTTATAGTCATCGTCTGAATCCTTTTGCAGGTAGATAACATTATAGGTGCCGTTCTCATTCTGGTCAGCGATATAAGCCGGTACCGTATAGCCGTCTGCAAAGGTGTAGCCGACGATATCCTCGTTTTCTACGATGACATGGAAGCGGTAATCCACAATTGTACTATCGCTTGCCATGAGCGACTCAAGATCGGACTTTGAAACAGGCGTGGATGACCAGTAGCCGACATAGTCGCCGTTATCATCCGTCTTATTCACCGTATAGGTACTGCCGTCTTCGCCCTCAACGGTTTCCGTTTCGCAGATGAAGTAATCGTACCACCATACATTGATGATATCGCCGTCCGAGTTACAGGTTACGGCAAAGTAATCGCTTCCGCCGTAATCGTCACTGTAGGCAACAATAGCGTCTACTGATTTACTGGAAGCCAGTGCATTCTGCCTAGCCGTAATTACTGCAAAGTAGGATGCAAAATCATCAATCTCAGATGTTCTTACAACAACATCATTCGGATACTGGACGTTGATCCTATTATAGTAGGTGAATATACTAGAAGTATCCGCGTCCGTAACATTACCTGTTCTTGAGGAATAGGTGCCCGATTGTGCGCCTGACGCATTTGAAGCGGTACCGAAGTCCTCCGTAAAGCCGTGCGTGTAGGACGAGCTATAGGTAAGGCTGTACCAATCCTGCGCCGTAGTTACATAATAGTAGAAGGTTTTGGTAAGGGCGGAAGCATATTCATCCGCATACGCATTGCCGTCGCTGTCTACTATATAATAGGTTACGGTAAAGGCTACAACCGTATCCTCACTGCCGCTGAAATCGCTTGAGGAAAGCGAACCCGTAGCGGTTACGGACAGGGTGCTCTCAGGATCTATCGTACCCAGGCTTGTGAAGGAGAAGGAGCCCTTATCCGAAGTAATGCTTTCTATCTTGATGTAAGAGCGGTCAAGCTCATCAAGCGTATAGCCGCCGACCGTGCCTGTAGCCATGCGGATAAAGCGGTTTATGCCGTAGCCGGTGTTCTCCAGCGTTATGCCGATTGTAAGCGTATCGCCGTAGGAGTAAGACGAAGCGATATATTCATCCGTGGATACATCCAAATCGCCGACCGTATAATCCGAAAGCTGCGGAACGAAGCCGTCTATCAAGCCGGAAAGCACATATACAATGTACATAGCGCCGTCCCAGATGGTTTCCTCATAGCTGCCCGCACCTGCGAAATCCTTCACATTCTCAACAAGCATGTTCAGAGCGGGCATAATCGTGCCGATCTGAAGCAGATCGTGGAACGGATTGCTGCTTGCGGCATCCGGGATAACATCCTGACCATAATATTCCTGGCCCTCATAACGCGCGTTGAGCACGGCATTGAACAGATCCTGAAGAAGCTCATAAACCGTGGTATCCACGCCCGTGGTCTTTATCGGGTCTGCGCTGATGATGGTGGCAAGCCTGTATACGATATTCGTAAGGCCGCCGTCTTCGCCCACATCAAAGAGACCTAAAACAAGATCATTCCAGATAAGCTCTTCCGAATCAAACGCGCCGTAGTATTCGCTGCTGCCGTACTGGAGCTCGCCGAGAACGGGGAACAGCGTGTTTGCAATTGCATCAAAGTTCTCCCACAGGCTGTTGCTGAGTGAAACGGTTGAATTTCCGTTTGCATCACAGCAGCCGAGAAGCGTGGCAAGGCCCTTGTTGTCCGCATAATAGCATACAACCGAATTGAGCAGGGAGAAGATATCCGTGCCCTTGCTGCACTGCTGCGTATAGGTTTCCGCCTCGTCTTCGTCATAAATCGACCACTCATTGCCGGAGCTGTCCGTTACCGGAACATACTGCATAATGACATAGCCGACGGCGTCACGGCACATGGCAAGAACGGATTCAAGGGTTATATTGTAATAGCCGTCCTCATCCGTGGTGAAGAAGGATGAGTAATCCATATCCGGAAGAACATACGCCAGGTATTCCTGAAGC
>CAYOPQ010000014.1:29020-31697 GCA_964405895.1 uncultured Bacteroides sp.
GAAGAAGGATGAGTAATCCATATCCGGAAGAACATACGCCAGGTATTCCTGAAGCGCGACTGCCGCAACAGCCTCAAAATCTTTGCAGGCGTCCCACTTATCCTTATGGATCTGACCTACAAGATCATCCAGGTTGTTTTCAAGGCAGGCAATCAGGAACGGAACCATAGCCTCTTCAAAGGTTTCTTCCGTAAGCTCCGCATCCGCACCATAGGTGTTGTAGAAGCCGGAAAGGATATTGGCGTCCGTAGCGTCCGCAATATACTGAACAACGATAAGCGCGTTGCTTACGAGCGTGTCTGCGATTGTAGCAGCGTCCGTAGTATTAATTGTTGTAAGGACGCTTGCGTCAAACTCAGGCAGGAAATCCTTAACCGCCGCTACAAGGAAATCATTTATACCAGCCAAAACGGAATCGTAGCTTGAATAATCGTTTTCAAAGAACGCGTCCATATTCGGTGTGCCGGTATATTTGAAATTGGTATTGAGAGCACCGGTTTCCCCGCCGAAGTAGTAAGCCATAAGCGGGCTTCTGCAAAGCTTCTGGAACAGGGTTTGGGAATCAATATCTCTCCAATTATAGGACGGGTCGTCCACAAGGTCCCTATCAAAGGTAAGGGATTCCTCAACCTCATCAAGGTCTATGCCCTCATCAGCCGCCCACGCCTCAACATACGCTGCCGCGTAGTTGTTTTCTACATTGTCATAATCCCAAGTGTAGCCCTGGTTCAGGTACCAGGTGGCATAAGCGTTGTCATAATCGGAAGAATTGTAGTTGAGCTGATTGAGCGTTGCGGAAAGAACGGTTTTCCACGCCACCTCAAGCGCGTCGTAGGCAAAATCCCAAAGCGTTGTATCCGGTGTGAGCGTGAGGTTTACATCGTCTTCACCGTCGCCGTCTTCGTCATACTGGAAAATGTAAACATTGCCGTCTACAGTATACAGCAGGCCGTCTTCCGTGTTGCCTTCTTCATAACGCTCCTGAGAAGTAGTTCCGTCCGCATATGTAACATTTACATTAATCTGCTGAATCAGATTTTCGCTGAGCGCCTGGAAGAGCATGGTATCCAGCTCATAGCCGGCTGTCAGGTTCTGCATGTTTGTGATTTCCTCATCGGTGAACCAATCTGTAAGGCCGCCGAGGAGACCGACTACAAGCTGATAAAATATATTATCCTCATAATCGTCCGGAAGAGAGACGCCGAGCGCATCTTCAATTATGGACTGAAGATAAGCATAGATATCGCTTGTGCCCAAAACATTCTCAAGAACTAAATTGCCGATCCAGTTGAGCGACAGATCGCCTTCAAGAACGGTTGTCAGGAAGCCCATATTATCGTTGATTGTTTCAACGAGCGCCGTAAGAATTTCCTTGGCAGTGTTTCGAGCCCTGTAATCCTTGCCGCAGGCGGGATAGCCGCTGCTGTCCGTATCATAGCTGAGGTCAGCAAGCGCGCTGAGATCTATGCCGGATATACCTGCTAATTCGCCGTAGCTGTCAACTAAGCTGTCTATCTGACGAACCGCGTCAATCAGACCGCTTACACTGTCTATCGTGATATCAAGCGAAATCGTAGCGACAACAATGCTCTGGCTGAAAGCTAAGGTCAGATTCACGCCGGAAAGAACATCATCCAAATAATCCAGGAGCGCTTCCGCGGTCTGCTCGTCCGTAAGCTCTACCCAGGCAAGGGCGTTTGCCGTAAGGCTGTCGTCATGATAATCGACTCTGCCTTCAGCCTGAACGGAAATCAAGCCGCTGAAAACTGTGAGCGACATTACTGCCGCAAGAAATAAAGCGAGCAGCTTTTTGCCGAATTTTGTTTTCACTTTTTTACCTCCATTAAGTAAAGATTTCTTAAACAAATGAAGCGTTTGCCGGCGCGCCTTTCCAACACTGACCCGGCGGGCAATCCGCCATTATCGGGCGGCAGGCTATCCGAGCCCGCCGCGCTTTGCCGGGAATAATAATCCATATTAAAACTCTTCATTTAACCCTATTAAAGCATATTTTAAGCAAAAAAACAATATAAAGAATTTGTAAACAGAAATTTTGGGCAAAACGCCGAAATCCGCAGGGTTAACTTTGTGCAAGATGCCCAATCCTCAGTGATTTGCCGTTCATAAATAATTTACAATAAATTTACATTTATATTTGTTTCCGCTGCCGTTTTTGCCTCAAATTGTAAGCGCATTCGCCTTTACACAACAAGATATAGATTGCCGCGCAGGGCAAACCACATTCCGTGGCGCGCGGTGTAAAGGCGCGGCACTTTTCACCGTCTGCGGGCAGCAAAGGAAGGGCGGGCAAACGGCGGCGGGCGGTTTTTACCTTTGCCGCGCACAAAGCGGTAAAACTTGGTTTATATGACATTTAATTATTAACGCAATATTAAAAAATATATTGACTTCTTATTACAAATTTGGTATAAATAAATTGTATTGTTCGTGCGCGCGCTCCGTTCCCATATATGTGGGCGGCGCGCGTGTTCGGGATAATCCCGAAATCATAGAAAAAAGGAGAGATGATTATGAAAACGAGCAAACGGTTACTGAGCCTTTTCCTGGCTTTGGTAATGGTGGCAACAACCTGCTCCGTGGGCTTCGCGGCGTTCGCGGCGGACTCTGAGGACGATGTTTTCACCTATGTAACCGACGAAGGCGAAGCCGCCGAAAT
>CAYOPQ010000015.1:0-16150 GCA_964405895.1 uncultured Bacteroides sp.
TAAAAAAGAGCCTCAGAACCGCTTAAAGAACGGAACTGAGGCTTTTATGGTGGCTCATCGGGGAGTCGAACCCCGGACACCTTGATTAAAAGTCAAGTGCTCTGCCATCTGAGCTAATGAACCGTTTTCGCCCTTATGATTAAGGGCGCTTGGCTGGGGAGGCAGGATTCGAACCTACGCATGAGGGAGTCAAAGTCCCTTGCCTTACCGCTTGGCGACACCCCAATACAAGGGTTATAAAAAAATGGGGTGGGATGTGGGATTCGAACCCACGACCTCCAGTGCCACAAACTGGCGCTCTAACCAACTGAACTAATCCCACCGTATTTGCGCCCGACAGCTCAGGCGCTTTTGGCGCGCTTGGGGGGACTCGAACCTCCGACCCACCGCTTAGAAGGCGGTTGCTCTATCCAGCTGAGCTACAAACGCATAATGGAGCGGGTGAAGGGAATCGAACCCTCGTGTTCAGCTTGGAAGGCTGACATTCTACCATTGAACTACACCCGCACGGCGACGCTCATTATTATAATAAATGAGCGTGCAACTGTCAAGTACTTTTTTGAATTTAATTAACGGCCGCCTCGATTTTTTCGCCCGCTGTTAATGTGAAGCTCGTAATGCGCTCATCCTGATTGCGGACAATGAGTTCGGCAAGCAGGTCCTCCGCCTCTCTGCGCACGCAGTCACGGATTCCCCTTGCGTTTTTCTTGGAGCCGTAGGTCTTTCTTGCGATGTAAACGGGAACGGTATCATCCCATTCAAGCTCTATAGACTTATCCTTAAGCCCCTCCTTGAGTTCATCAAGCATGATCACCGCAATCTTTTCAAAATCATTGAAGGAAAGCGCGTTGAAGGTAATAATCTCATCTACTCTGCCTAAAAATTCAGGGCGCAGGAAGCGCTCAAGCGCCTTCATGGTAACATCCTTGTTGATCTCATTCTCCGATTTACCGAAGCCGAGCGACGCGGTATCCGTTGAGCCGGCGTTTGAAGTCATAACGATAATGGTGTTTTCAAAATTGACCGTTCTGCCCTGCGCGTCTGTGATTCTGCCCTCGTCAAGGATTTGCAGAAGAATGTTCAGGACATCCTTGTGGGCTTTTTCTATCTCATCAAAAAGGATAACGCTGTACGGCTTTCTTCTTACTTTTTCCGTAAGCTGGCCCGCGTCATCATAGCCCACATAGCCGGGAGGCGAGCCTATGATCCTTGAAACGCTGAATTTTTCCATAAACTCGCTCATATCAAGCCTGATAAGGCTTTCCGGCGAATCAAACAAAAAGCTTGCAAGCTGCTTGACAAGTTCCGTTTTGCCCACGCCCGTAGGACCGACAAAAATGAAGGACTGCGGCCTTTTGCGGGGGCTGATCTGAACCCTGCCGCGGCGTACGGCTGCGGCAAGCTTGGATATTGCCTCGTCCTGCCCGATGATATGCTTTTTAAGCTCATCCTCAAGTGACGCGAGTTTTTTAATATCGCCCGCTTCTATTTTTGCCGCCGGTATTCCTGTCCAAAGCGAGACAACCTTGGCAAGATCCGTTTCTATGACCTGATTGTCCTTTGCCTTTTCGGCAAGCGACGGCAACACCTCGTCAAGCTTCATGCAACGGGCTTTGAGATTTGAAATCAGCTCGTAATCTATGACCTCATTCTCTTCCGTTGGCTCGGACAGCGTTTCAATGCGTTCAAGCAGTGATTGCTTTTCATTCAGCTTCAGCTGATATTCCGAAATAGCCGGATTTCTCAGATTCGCGGCGGTACAAGCCTCGTCAAGCAGGTCTATCGCCTTATCCGGCAAATATCTGTCCGTAACAAAGCGCTCGGACATCGTTACGGCTTTGTAGACCAGGCTGTCCGATATACGCACCTTATGATAATTCTCATAATAAGCCTTGATACCCAAAAGCATTCGGTAAGCCTCTTCAATAGACGGCTCCTCCACCTTTATGGGCTGGAAGCGGCGCTCAAGGGCGGCGTCCTTTTCAATATATTTTCTGTACTCATTAAATGTGGTTGCCCCGATGACCTGGATCTCGCCTCTTGAAAGAGCCGGCTTCAGGATGTTCGCGGCGTTCATGGTGCCTTCACTGTCTCCCGTGCCGACAAGATTGTGCACCTCGTCAATAAACAGGATGATATTGCCTTCGCTTTTTACCTCGTCAACAAGACCTTTTATCCTGCCCTCAAACTGGCCGCGGAACTGTGTGCCTGCCACAAGCGCGGTAAGGTCTAAAAGATAGATCTCTTTATCGGCAAGCCGCGCCGGAACCTCCCCTTTTGCAATTTTTATGGCAAGACCCTCCGCGATAGCGGTTTTACCTACGCCGGGCTCGCCGATAAGGCAGGGGTTGTTCTTTGTGCGGCGGCAAAGTATCTGAACGGCTCTGGAGATTTCCTTTTCTCTGCCGATAATCGGGTCAATATCGCCTTTTTTCGCTCTGTCCGTCAAATTTGTGCAGTAATTATTGAGGAATTTGCGCGGATCCTCCTGCCTGCCTTTTTTGGAACGCTTTTTTTGATGCTTGCCCCCCGATTTAGACGAGGAGGTATCTGCGTTATTCTTGCCGTCGTTGTCAAACAAGCTGGCAAACGGCAGGGTCTGCGCGCCGTCCATATTCTCTTTATTAAACATTTCACCGAGCGAGCCGAAATCAAAATCCTGCATATTTTCCATAAACTGGCTCATCTGCTCGCTCGCCTGCTCAAGTTCCTCGTCGGAAAGCCCAAGCTGATCTATCATCTGATTTATAGAGCCCACATTGAGCTCCCTTGCGCAGTTGATGCAAAGGCCCTCCGGCACTACCTTATCATTTTCCATTTTCTGAATGAATACCACGGCGGGGCGCTCGTGGCATCTGCTGCACATCTGCTGTTTCATTATTTAAATAGTTCTCCTTATAATTTGATTTATGTTAAAAATCATTTTTTCTCTTTATTTTCTTTCATTTGGCGAATGAAGCCGGGCGCGTAACCCAGCAGCGAAATCAGGGCGCACAGCGCGGATATTGCTACAAGCACCCATGTAACCGCACTCGGCAGAGTAAAGCCGGTGACATCGCAAAGGGCGCCGTTCTGCCCGAACGCCAAAATAAAGATCATGAAGATATAAAATACATTTGTGGCAATCTTGCCCCATATCTCCGCCGCAGTCGGGCGCATACCGAGGGAAATCAGAATCGCGCCGCCGATTATCATTATTACCTCTTTTGCAATAAAAAACATAAACAGATATTTGATTGCGTTATCCCAATATGTAACGATCAGCACGATAACGATTGCCATTTGCGAAAGCTTATCGGCAATCGGATCAAGAAGCTTGCCGAGATTGGAGACCTGATTGAATTTTCGCGCGATCTTGCCGTCCACAAGATCGGTGAGCGCGGCAAAAATCATGATGATTACTGCCGGCAGAACATACCCCTTTAAAAAGAGCACTACAAAAACCGGTATAAGGGCTATCCGTATAAACGAAAGCCAGTTCGGGATAGTATTCCAGCCTTTAAAAAGGTCCTTAACATTATTTTCCAGCTTGCTCATAACAGCCTCCTATATCAAATCAACTGCAAAAACGGATTGATTTTATTGATAAATTCTATAACAACACTTGAATCCACCTGGGAAACAAATGACTCCGACGAGGAAAACAGAAAATCACGCAGGAATGTGAATGCGGCGCTCAGCGCGGCGAGCGCGACAACACCCTTCAGCGCGCCGAATACGGCGCCGAGAAATTTATTTGTATGCTTCAAGGGCGCGTGCTTGCCGCTCATAAGCTGCTTTATAAGCTTTGAAACGAGCCAGACAGCCACGAAAAACAGCACCAAGATTATGATAAAGACAATGACTTTGATAACCGCAACCGCGACGGGCTCAACAATATTGTTCAGAATAGCCGCAGCCGCCGTATCGTTTGAAACGCCGTCTAAAAACGACAGATCCACAGAACCGCCTATACCGAACGGCAGCTCCTCTACGGCTTCACGCACGGAGGATACAAACGAATCTATATCCGCAGTCTGTGAAAGCCCTGTGGATATTTTGCTCAGCGCCGGCTTGCTGACAAAATTTTCGTAAATCCCGCCGCTCAGGCTGTCTGCAACCCAAAACGCAAACGGAATGCCGACAATATATTTCGCGAAAGAGATAACGGAAAGCAAAAATCCCCTGAAATAACCCCCGGCAATACAAGCGGCTAAAATCAAGAACAAAACAATATCAATAAAATTAACGGTCAAAGCAACTACTCCTGTTCGTCTGTCAGGCATTCCACCGCCGCTAAATGCCTTGCATAAACATCTGAAGATATTTGGACGATGGAAGAATAGGAATCGTCCACCTGATATGTATCAAGCAGATTTGAATTGGAAATTTTATAGGTTAAAATACTGTCCGCTGTTAAAATACTGACCCTCGATGAGGATGCGGAAACATCTTTCACTGTTGAGCTGACGGTGGTGATTTGGGTCACCTTGCCGGACGGCTTTACAACAGAAATAATATTATCCGACGAGCCGGAATATTCGGTATAAGCGTAAACCAGACTGCCGCTTGAAGAAAAAGAATAGGAAACAGTATTTACCGTGCCCTGCTCGAAAACATCTTCCGAATCCTTGAGCGAGGATATAACGCTTAAGAAATCACTGCCCACCACAAAAAGATCCGTAGAGGAAAAATGCAGCGCCAAAACGGAGGAGCCGACATATTCAAACTGCGCGCGCGGTTCGGTATCGTTTACGCTCATTGTGTAAACAACCGTTTTGAGCCTCGCGTCTTCCGAGGACACCACGGCAAAAGCCACACGGCTGCCGCGCGCATCGACCGCAATGTTTGTGACATAGCCGCTCACATCATAGGAGAGCTTTTGGCTCAGCGACTTTGAATATACGGACACGGTGCTGAGCGAATCGCCGTCCGTCTGCGCAACGGCGACGGCGCCGAAAGAGGAGACATCGGCGCAAAGGATGGTTTGCGAGGTTTTCTCCTCATAAATATTTTCCGAACCCTTATCCAGCCGGTAAGAGACCCCGCCCTGATCATACAAAAGCGAATAACTGCCGGAAATAACGGCGACCGGATTGGAATAGCCGTGATCCACCGTAAATTCCACATCACCGCTTGAAGAATCTATCACCGTATACGAGGTATCCTCCAGCACGGCGATATTGCCGCCGACTGCGCCGAAATATAAATCGGAGCTTGACGCAAGCTGATACAGATAATCAGTGCTTTCGTCCGTTCCCGATTCCGAATCGCCGCCGATGGACGAAAAATCCGTTTCAATAATGCGCATAACAAGCAATGCCGCAATGATGACGCCGATTACCGCCCATGCTACGGCGCGCCGTTTTTTATTCTTTTGTTCTTTTCTTGCCAAGCGTTCTTTTTCTCTCTGTTCGGAAGCCATATAAAAATCGCCTTTCGGAGAATATAAACTATATTAATTATAGAATAATGAAATATTAATAAATTAATTCTTAAATTTTAATAATTTACTTTATTAAGGTACAGCCCCTGTGCCGGAGCGGTTTTGCCCGCAAGTGAACGGTTGCCGGAGTTGATGACCGCTTCAAGCGCGCCGGGCTTTATCTTTTGCTCGTTGACAAAGAGCAGAGTACCCACCATGATACGCACCATATTATAAAGAAACCCGTCTGCCTCCACCCGGAACAGCACTTCGGCGCCGCGCCTTTCAACAGAAAAGGAATACACGGTGCGAACCGTATCCTCCACGCCGCTCCTTGCGCTGCAAAAGCCGGAAAAATCGTGGGTGCCCACAAAAGCCTGCGCCTCATCATTAAGGAATTCGGCGTCTATAGGGTACCAATAGTGGTAAGCGTAATCCGCAAGAAACGGATTTCTGATTCGCTCATTATATATCCTGTAAATATATTCCTTTGATTTTACGCTGTAGCGCGCGTGAAAATCCTGCTCCTTCTCTGCGCAGTCAAGAACGGCAATATCCTTGGGAAGATATGTGTTCAAGCCCAAAACAATATTTTTACAGGGGATTTCGGAAGCCGTTTTAAAGGAAACGCAGTACATATTCGCGTGAACACCGCTGTCTGTTCTGCTGCAGCCCTTTATATCCGTTTTCACGCAAAGCAGCTTTTCAACCGCCCGCTGAAATACCTGCTGAACGGTCACCGCGTTTTTCTGGACCTGCCAGCCGTGATACGCAGAGCCGTCATAACTGATTGTTACAAGGAGATTTCTCATATTACCGCCGCCGCAAGTGTATTTACGAACAGGATAAGCGCGAACAGCGCCGCCACCGCAATAAGGGAAACAATATCCCTTGCCGTTATTTTGACCTGCTTCATCTTGGTTCTGCCCTTTCCGCCCTTATAGCAGCGGCAGTCCATGGCATAAGCAAGGTCGTTCGCACGGCGGAACGAGGATATGAACAGCGGTATCAAAACCGGCACAAGCCCTTTTACGCGGCGGATTATGCTGCCCGTTTCCATATCCGCACCGCGCGATTTCTGCGCAGCCATGATTTTCTGTATTTCCTCCGTTAAGGTCGGTATAAATCTTAAAGCGATCGTCATAACCATGGCGATTGTATGAATGTCTATTTTAAATACTTTAAGCGGAGAGAAAAGCCGTTCAATGGCGTCCGTAAGGTCGGTTGGCGTTGTGGTATAGGTCAGCATAGAGCCTGCCACCACAAGAAGAATGATACGCACAGCCATAAATATTGCCGTATAAATACCGTCCGCCGTTATACTGAGCCTGCCGAAAAGCGTTACAAGCGGCTCGCCCTGCCCGTAAAACAGATTTAACAGAGAGGTTATAATGATGATGATTCCGAGCGGCTTTATACTTTTAAATACGGTTTTAAATGATATTCCGCCTATCAGGACGATAAACAGAATAAACGCCACGCTTATAAGCAGCGAATAGAAGTTTTTGCATATGAAAAGAGAAATGATTACGGCAAGCGTTAAAATCATCTTTACCCTGGCATCCAGCTTATGAATGAAGGAATTTCCCGGGAAATACTGACCGATAGTGATATCACCCATATCAAGCTCCCCCCTTATCCATAAGGCGCAGAAGCTCTTTTCTGCCCTGTTCAACGGTAAAAATATCCGTGCGGCAGTCTACGCCGCTTTCACGCAGCTCAAGAAATATCTGGGTGACCTGCGGAACATTGAGCCCCATTTCGCGAAGGCGCGCCGCCTGTGAATACACCTCCGGCACGGTTCCCGAAAGAGCCACGCTGCCGTTATTCATAACGACCACCTTTGAGCACAGCCTTGCAACATCCTCCATGGAGTGGGAAACGATGATTACGGTGCTGCCTGTCTTTTTCTGATAGTCTTGAATAAGCGCAATAATCTTCTCCCGTCCGCCCGGGTCAAGACCGGCGCAGGGCTCGTCAAGCACAAGCACTTTAGGGCGCATTGCGATTACAGAAGCGATTGCCACGCGCCTTTTCTGACCGCCGGACATATCAAAGGGCGATTTTTCCGCGCAGCGCCTGCTTAAGCCTACAAAGTCCATGCTTTCATAGACGCGCGTTTTGATTTCTTCATCGGAAAGCCCCATCTGCCTGGGGCCGAACGCGATCTCTTTATAAACATTTTCCTCAAATATCTGGTATTCGGGATACTGAAAACACAGCCCGACCGCAAAACGGACATTTCTTATCTTTTTTCGGTTTTCCTTAGTCCAGATATTCCCGCCGTCTAAAAAAACGGCGCCGCTGTTGGGCTCAAGAAGCCCGTTGAAATGCTGGATAAGCGTGGATTTGCCGCTGCCCGTGTGGCCTATAATACCGATAAGCTCGCCGTTTTCCGCGCAGAAATCAACATCCTTGATGGCGGCGGTTTCAAACGGAGTGCCGGAGCTGTAAAGATAATTCAGTTTTTCGCATACAAGAACAGCCACATTATACCTCCAGCACGGATTTTATATATTTTACACATTCCCCGGTATCTAGAATCGTTTTCTGAGGGCAAAGCCCGCTTTCATAAATAAGCTCCGTTGCCTGCGGAACATCAAGACCGAGCGCCTTCAGTTCCTTAACATTTGAAAAGACCTTTTCGGGTTCACCGTCCATCTTCACAACGCCGCTGTCCATAACGATAACACGGTCCGCCTGGACCGCCTCGTCCATATAGTGCGTTATCAGAACAATCGTGATACCCTCCTCACGGTTGAGGCGTTTAATTGTTTCCATTACCTCGGCTCTGCCGCTGGGGTCAAGCATTGCAGTCGGCTCGTCAAGCACAATACACTGCGGGCGCATTGCGATAATACCCGCAACGGCAACGCGCTGTTTCTGCCCGCCGGAGAGCTTATGGGGCGCCTTTTCGCGCAGCTCGTACATACCTACTGTTTTAAGCGCCTCGTCTACCCTGCGCCTGCACTCTTCAGGCGGGATGCCGAGATTTTCTACGCCGAACGCCACATCCTCCTCTACAATGGAAGCTACGATTTGGTTATCCGGGTTTTGAAACACCATGCCTACTTTTTCACGAATGTCATAAATACTGCCATCCGGCTTGGTTTCCATACCGTCCACAAGCACCTTTCCCTGCTGCGGGAACAAAATACCGTTCGTAAGCTTAGCAAGCGTGGATTTGCCGGAGCCGTTATGCCCCAGCACCGCTACAAAGCTGCCTTTTTCTATATTCAAATCAAGGTTTTTAAGAACATCCACTTTTTCCTCCGCCGTTTCGGCGCCGTAGGAAAAGCTGACATTGTGAAACTCAATCAAACTCATTTTTCATCCAAACAGCCGTGGCTCCGCAGGGCAATACCCCGGAATTTGAGGAAACGGGGAGCCCGATTTCGTCCGCGGTGACACAGCCGCCCTTTTCTTTTACCAAAATATCATCAAGTATATATTTCATGACCGAAGCGGAAAGCCCCGTAGTATAGGAATTGAGCAGCACGGCAAGCGGCTGAGCCGAAAGCACCTGCGATACAAGCGCAACAAATTCATACAATGAATCTTCCAAGCGCCAGATTTCGCCCTTTGGCCCTCTGCCGTAGGACGGGGGGTCAAGTATGATAATATCATACCTGTTGCCGCGGCGTATCTCGCGCTGAACAAACTTCATACAGTCGTCAACAATCCACCTGACTCTGCCGCCGTCCACACCGCTTGAGCGTGCGTTTTCCTTAGCCCACTGGGTCATTCCCTTAGACGCGTCAACATGAACAACGCTTGCGCCCTCCTTGAGACACGCGACGGTGGCGCCGCCCGTATAGGCAAAAAGATTCAGCACCTTGACATCGCTTCTGCCGCTGTTTCTGATCAAATTTCTGGTGAAATCCCAATTCACAGCCTGCTCCGGGAACAGCCCCGTATGCTTGAAGCCCATGGTTTTAACATTAAATGTAAGATCCTTATACCTGATTTCCCACTGCGGGGGCAGCTTGGTAAGAATCTGCCATTCTCCGCCGCCGGAACGCGAACGCAGGTATCTTGCGTGTGCGCTTTTCCAGCGCGCGTCATTCGGTTTGCTTTTCCATATCACCTGGGGATCGGGTCTCACAAGGATCACATTTCCCCAGCGTTCAAGCTTTTCACCGCTTTTGCAGTCAATAAGCTCATAATCTTTCCAATCTTCAGTATATCTCATCAGCCGAGTCTTTCTTTTACAACATCTGCTATATAATTTCCGAGGCGGGTTATCTGCTCGGTATCCCTGCCCTCCAGCATGACCCTTACAAGGGGTTCGGTGCCGGATACGCGCACAAGCACGCGGCCGTCTCCGTGCAGCTCCATTTCCGCCTCCTGCACAGCGGAAATAATATATTCGTCATTATTGTATTTCTTTTTGCCCTCGTCAGTAACCGGAACATTGATCAGCACCTGCGGATAAACCGTCATAATCCTTGAGAGCTGTGCAAGCGTTGCGCCGCTTTTAACCACGGTTTCAAGCAGCTTTACAGCGGAGAGCTCGCCGTCCCCGGTGGTGGCATGATCAAGGAAAATAACATGCCCGCTCTGCTCGCCTCCGATATTATAACCGCCCTTAAGCATTTTTTCAAGCACATATCTGTCTCCCACAGCGGTGCGGGCGCACTTGATATTGTTTACTTCGCAGAATTTGAAAAAGCCCATATTGCTCATAACGGTAACAACGGCGGTATTTTTCGCAAGCGTGCCCTCCTGCTTCATCTGGGTGGCGCATATGGCTATGATCTTATCACCGTCTACAATTTCACCGTTTTCGTCCACGGCAAGCATTCTGTCTGCATCGCCGTCAAACGCGATACCGAGGTCAAGATGGTTCGCCCTTACGAAATCGGACAATTCCTTCATATTCGTGGAGCCGCAGTTCAGATTTATATTCACGCCGTTCGGCGTATCTGAAAGCATATAGCATTTTGCGCCCAGGCGCGTAAAAATCTCTTTTGCACAAACGCTTGCCGAGCCGTTTGCGGTATCGACAGCTATATTTAAGCCGTCTAAGCTTACACTGCATACGGAGGCAATATGCTCTATATAATCCGCAACCGCCGTTTTGCAATAGGTTCTTGTTCCGACATCGCCGCCCGTTTTAAGCTCGATTTTTTCATGAGAATCAAAAATCATCGACTCTATTTCATCTTCCACGGAATCCGGCAATTTATAGCCTGTGGACTGAAAGATCTTTATGCCGTTATATTCGCAGGGATTATGGGAGGCGGAAATCATTACGCCTGCCTCACAGCCGTATTTTGAAACGAGATAAGCCACTGCGGGCGTGGGAACCACGCCGGCGGAAAGCACATTTACGCCGACGGAGCAAAAGCCCGCGGTCAGCGCCGCCTCAAGCATATCGCCGGAGGCTCTTGTATCGCGCCCTATCAGCACCGTGGGGCGCTTGTTTGCGGAATTTTCAATAAGTATTTCCGCCGCCGCCATGCCTATTTTCATGGCGAGTTCATTTGTAAGATCCTGATTTGCAACCCCTCTTACACCGTCTGTTCCGAAAAGTCTGCCCATGATTATCCATCATCCTTTAATACAAAAAATCGTTTACAGCATGGACTGCTGACCGTCCTGCTCAATACCGAGATGCCTGTATGCCGCCGGCGAAACGCACCGCCCGCGCGGCGTTCTGCTGAGAAAGCCTATCTGCATCAGATAGGGCTCGTAAACATCCTCTATGGTAACCGCCTCCTCGCCTATCGCGGCGGCGATTGTTTCAAGGCCCACGGGCCCGCCGTTATAATTCTTTATCATGGCTTCAAGAAGCCGTCTGTCAGTAGCGTCAAGCCCGAGATCGTCTACCTCCATTCTTGAAAGCGCGTCATCGGCAGCCGCCTCATTGATTACGCCGTTATATCTTACCTCGGCGAAATCACGGCTTCTTTTGAGGAGCCTGTTCGCGATACGGGGCGTTCCGCGCGAGCGTGACGCGATCATTGCGGCGCCCTTATCGTCTATATCTATGCCGAGTATGCCGGCGCTGCGCTTTACGATGACCGCAAGCTCCTTGGGCGTATATAATTCAAGGCGGAAAATAACGCCGAATCTGTCCCTGAGCGGGGCGGAGAGCTGACCGGCTCTTGTCGTTGCGCCGACAAGCGTGAAATTGGGAAGGTCAAGGCGTATGGAGCGCGCCGACGGGCCCTTGCCGATAATAATATCAAGCGCCCTGTCCTCCATTGCAGGGTACAAGACCTCTTCAACACTCCTGTTCAGGCGGTGGATCTCATCAATAAACAGCACATCGCCCTCCTGAAGGTTTGTGAGCAGCGCGGCAAGGTCGCCCTGCTTCTCTATTGCGGGACCACTTG
The DNA here is from genome assembly GCA_964405895.1 of uncultured Bacteroides sp. Lineage (GTDB taxonomy): Bacteria > Bacillota > Clostridia > Oscillospirales > Acutalibacteraceae > Eubacterium_R. The sequence continues at coordinate 11,746 of CAYOPQ010000015.1, forward strand.
TTATTCTTATATTTACGCCCATTTCGTTTGCAATTATTCCTGCAAGCGTTGTTTTGCCGAGCCCCGGAGGGCCGTAAAGCAAAACATGGTCAAGCGCCTCGCCCCTGCCCTTTGCAGCCTGAATATAAACGGAAAGGTTTTCTTTTACCTTATCCTGCCCGATATAATCGGAAAGCTGCTTCGGGCGCAGACTGTTTTCAAGGTCGCCGTCCGCCGCTGAAAATTCAGTGGATACTATTCTGTTTTCATAATCCATTTCCTGCATTTTGTTTGCCTCTTAACTTATAAATTCCTTGCGAGCTGCCTTAGCCCCTGCCTGATCATTTCATCTGCCGGCAAAGCCTGGTCCATTGCGCCTACAACTGCCGCCGCCTCGCTTTTGCCGTAGCCGAGCGCCACAAGCGCAGCCACCGCTTCCCCGGCAGGCGAATTCTCCGCCGCGCCGGCAGCGGAAATGAGCTCGCCGCCGCCCTGAAGCGACGCGCCAGCCAGCTTATCCTTGAGCTCAAGCACAATGCGCTCCGCAATTTTTTTACCTACGCCGTTTGCCTTGGTTATCGCCTTGACATCGCCGGCTGCAACCGCGAGCGCCAGCTTATCCGCGCTCATTTCAGAAAGCACGGAAACAGCCGCTTTGGGACCTACGCCGGAAACGGAGATCAAAAGCCTGAACGAATCCAGCTCCGCTTCGGTCTTAAAGCCGTAGAGGTCCAGCGCATCCTCTTTTACCGAAAGATATGTATAAAGGCGCACCTTTTCGCCGATACGGCCGAGGCTTGACGCGGTTGAAACGGAGGTAAAGCATTTAAAGCCTACGCCGCCGCAGTCCACCACCACAAACTGATCGCCGATATAAGTTAATTCACCCGTTAAACTGTAAATCATAAAACTTTCCTTTACAAAACTTAAATCATTTTCTTGTTGAGCATACCGAGCAGGCTTCCGCTGCAGTGCGCGTGACAGATTGCCATTGCAAGCGCGTCCGCCGTATCGTCCGGCTTAGGGATTTTTTCAAGATTCAGGATAATCCTTGTCATCTCCTGCACCTGTTTTTTTTCTGCTCTGCCGTAGCCTGTTACGGACTGCTTTACCTGAAGCGGCGTATATTCGGCTATATTTATACCGTTTTGCTGCGCCGCAAGCATGATGACTCCCCTTGCCTGGGCAACATCAATAACGGTTTTGGCATTATTGTTATAGAACAGCTTTTCCATACTGAGATATTCGGGGGTATACTTTTTGATGATATCTGTTATTCCGTCGTAAATATCGCAAAGGCGCAGCGGAAACGGCGTTTTTGCCTGCGTGGTTACCGCGCCGTAATCCAGCACCCTGAATTTATTTGCCTTATATTCGATTACGCCCCAGCCGACTATGGCGTAGCCGGGATCCACGCCTAAAATCACCATTGTACGCACTGCTCCATAATAATTTAAACAATTATATCATATTGCTTTTTGATTATCAATAAAAATAATATTAAACTTCATGTGCGGCAAAGTCGGCGGGTGAAAAAGAAACAGCGCCGCCCTAAAAGCAGAAGCGGCTCTGTTTTGTATCACAGCAGAGGATTTTTTGAAAGCCCTTTAAGCTGGTGGATAAACTTTTGCAGCTCAACGACATTAAATGTATACATACCGAGATCCGTATTCGGAATAAAATACCTTGCGCACACATCGCCGTTGAGGACTTCAAAGGACTGCCTGAGCGTTTTGGTCATATAATCCGCGCTGGCGCGGGCGTTAGAGCCGGAAACGATGACGACGCCCACCTTTTTGTGCTTTTCTATGGGTTGCTCTATCCTGCGATTATATTTTGCGCTGAAATAGCGCTGGAACCTGTCTATTACAGCCTTGAGGGGCGCGGGGAAAAAATTATTGTAAACAGGCGTAAAAAACGAAATAAAATCCGCTTTTTCAAAATCCGCAAAAAAAGCGTCAAGGTCATGATTGGAGCAGCCGTCATGGAGCTCGCAGTATTTGCAGTCCGTGCAGGGAGCCGGAGAGAGCTCGTAAGCATTATATTCCTTTATTTCACAGTCCAGAAAAAACGGCTTTACCTGCCTTACAAGCTCTGCGGAAACGCCGTCCTCACGCGGAGAGCCGTTTATAATTAAAAAAGTTTTCATTTCATCACCAAGACAATTATATCATATTTTTTTATTGAGTTAAACAGTGGATTGTGGTATAAATAAAATTATATCAGAAATACATAATTTTAGGTGATTGCCGTGAGCAGACTGCTTATAAAAATATTTATAAAAAAGAAGCGCCTTTCGGCTCTGAAAGAAAGAGAGCGCTACGGGGCGCTTTCCGGCGCGGTTGGGATCGTTTGCAATATCCTGCTCAGCGTATTGAAATTTGCCGTGGGCTCTTTTACGAATTCGGTATCCATTACAGCGGACGCGGTAAACAATCTTTCCGACGCAAGCTCAAACATCGTTACAATCGTGGGCGCAAAGCTTTCCGGCAAGCCGGTGGACGATGAACATCCGTTCGGCCACGGCAGAATCGAATATATAAGCGCCCTTGTCATCTCCTTTTTGATCTTCATAATGAGCTTTGAGCTGCTGAAAAGCAGTGTTGAAAAGCTGATTGACCCGCAGGAGGTCAATTTCAGCGTCGCCTCGGTTTTGATTCTGGCGGCTTCCGTTTTTGTAAAGCTTTGGATGGCTTACTTCAACAGCATCATCTATAAGGAAACGGAAAATGTAAACGCCAAAACCGTTAAGCAGGACTGCCTGAACGACTGCATTGCAACCACCGCCACAATAGCGGCGCTGTTTATATCGTATTTTACGCCCTTCAAATACGCGGACGGAATCATGGGCGTCATCGTTGCGGTAATCATATTTATATCCGGCGTAAACATGGTAAAGGATATTTCAAGCAGGCTGCTCGGCAGCGCGCCCTCGCCCGAATTGGTAAAGGAAATAGAAGATATCATGCTCTCCCAGGACTGTATATACGGGGTGCATGACCTTATTGTGCACGATTACGGCCCAGGCCGCAGGATCGCCTCCGCGCATGCGGAGGTGCCGTGCGACGCGGACATTCTTCAGGTGCACGACATAATTGATATTACGGAAAAAATAATAAGCAAGAAATTAGGAATCATGATGTGCATCCATATGGACCCTATTGCCGTGAACGATGAAGCCGTAAATGAATACCGTGATTTTATGGCGGAAATCATACGGGAATATGACGACAGCTTTACCTTCCATGATTTCAGGGTGGTTGACGGGCGCATCAAAACAAACTTTGTGTTTGACCTTGTTATACCGCACAAATACCCTAAAGAAAAGCAGGAAATCATTGCCGGGCTTCAGGAAGCGGTTCAGAAAAAGAGGGATAATATTTTTCTTGTTATCACGATTGAACACAGCTTTGTTTAAAAACGGCAAACAAGCCGCTTGCCATAACGCAGGATACGGCGCTTTTATAAAACGCGCATAAAAAAAGAACCGTGCTGCCGCTGAGGACTGCACGGTTATTTTATGCGTATTTACAGTGAATTATATATTGTTTTTCTGTACAAGCCGCAGATATTCAGTAGCAGATCACATCGCGCTCCACTTCTTTTATAATATCCGGTGAAATTCCGGCAATATCCAAGGTGTACGCTTTATTCAGGCGCGGATTAAAAATACCGAGCTTCGTTATATTTTTGAATACCGACTGCCCCGAATGGCAGCCCATGATCCAATACATCAAAAGCTGCAGGGTATGCTCTTTTGCGGGCGCCTTTTTGGACACTTTAAGATCCCACAATGTATCCTCGGTAAGGTAATCCCCGTCCCCGCTGACTACGGTATCCGTATACCCGAAGGGCTTGAAATCAAAGCCGTCTTTAACTATGGGTCCGTATTTATCCCAAAACGCCATACAGCGCTTAACCATAACATAAATATTATAAACCGTATCGGAATCCGGAAGCGTTTGCGCGGCTTGCTTGGAGCCCGGCGCATGAGCGGGATTTCTGTACCACACATCAAAGGCGGCAAGCTTGCAGGCGCTTTCGATGGACAGAGAATCCAGACCCGTGATATTGTTTAAATACGCTTTTGCCTCGTCCGGCGCATTTCTCATACCGAAGCTTTGCGCGTATTCTGCGCCTATGAGGGAGATTTTGAAAGCGTCTACGGAATCGGTGCCCATCATATATCTTGTCAAATAATCCACCGCAAGTCCGATGATTGACGGATGCACATTTTCCGCAGCATTCAGCACAGCGTTGTCATCAAAATCCTCAACGGTAAACCGCGACGGGTTTATATACCCGCCCCTCGGCTGGCTGATTTGCTTTATCCTGCCTGTAACGGAGCATCCCTGCGGCGGCGCGGCATATGATTTTTCCGTATTCATCTGTTCAATATACACTTCCTTTTCATTTTTCTCCGCCT
>CAYOPQ010000015.1:16250-26588 GCA_964405895.1 uncultured Bacteroides sp.
GATTTTTCCGTATTCATCTGTTCAATATACACTTCCTTTTCATTTTTCTCCGCCTACTCTATGTACGCATCGCTCGTTGCTGTCTGTTCTATCTGCGGTTGTTTATTTTTACCGCTCTCCAAACGGAAAGCGCCGAACCGATTTTGACCACCGCGCGTTCTTCCGTAAGAAAGCAAACCTCTGTCACCAACATTATATACACTATTTTTCATAGACATTTTAAACGAAATTCTTTTGCCGTCCTCGGTTTCAAAAACCACCTGCTCGTATGAGTCACCGGAAACACCGCCTCCGCCATAGACACGACCATGTATGTCACTGCTGACATAACTACCTCCGCTGATACTTTGCCCCTGTGAAATTTTGATTACGGTTGCAGGAACATCAAAATACGCGATTATTTTATTTTTAAATTTCTCCTTAACCCTTATACCTATAAGAGGTAAACAGAGCATGAATAAAAGGATTAAGATAATACCTGTAAAAAATCTGTTCTCGTCCAAAATTCACACCCCTTTCTTAAACATCGCCGGAAAAACAAGCGTATAATTATATTTCTGTTTGCTTATAAATCTTTCTCCGTTTCATTTATTTCCGCCTGCTCTATGTACGCATCGCTCGTTTCTGTCTGTTCTATCTGCGGTTCTTCATATTCGTCATCTACCAAACGGAAATCCCCAAAACGGTTCAAGCCTAAAAAGTTTACTGTGTATAAAAGCAAGCCACGGTCTCCGACATTATATATATTTTCAGCAAGAGACATTCGAAATGAAAGTCTTTTGCCATCCTCGGTTTCAAAAACCACCTGTTCATATGTATTCCCGGACACAAAGCCGGAGCCATAGACGCGACCGTTCCCGTGTGTGTAACTGTCAATATGACTGCTTCCGACGATATCTTGCCCCTGTGTAATTTTGACTACGGTAGCATAAGCTTTATATACAGGTCTTTTGCGAACTTTATCAATATTCTTATCAATGAAGCGACAGATAAGAATTGTTGCAATTAAAAGAATTACAAATACAAAGATAATTGCAATAATATCCCAAACACTCAAATTTTACACCCCTTTTCTAAAAATCGATTTTTGAACGAAAAATAAGAACACCGATTACGATTAAAGCAATTCCGAATAATAAGATAAGTACAATGCGATGTTTATACTAATATTTGCATCTTCATTCTTTGTCATCAACAGAATGGCTGTTTGCACAATGACCGGTATAATCGCTATACCCCATTTGCCTATATAATACATAAGGTTTTTATTGTGTATATAAAAGCCTTTTCGGGAAATATTAAATATCAATATTACTGCGAATTCAATAATCGGCAGTCCGAATGCCGCCGCATTGCGTGAAACAAAATGATCGGCAATTCCCTGTGAATCCCAATGAACCGCCACCATATCCGGATAGCTATTATAAAATATTACAGATAAAATCAGAGGCAGCATTAAAAGGATTATATAAAAAATATTCGATTTATTTTGAAACGCTTTCATAATAATGCATCTGCTTTCTTTGGATCAAATCATCGTAGAATCAGAATTGTATAAGCTTTATCCGCAATGCGCTTAATTGAATATCGGAAGGCAAAAGCGGTCTGACAAGTATGATAACAAATTTCAAATAAAATAAACAATGCCTTCTACAAGCATTTTAACAGGTATTGCGCAGGCTGTCAACGGAAGTGGAAAGCAGTGTCCCTTTTGTTGTACTGAATTTGCAAATGAACAATAAAAGAACGACGGCGAAGCGTCCTGCTTTAAATGAAGCAGGGAAAATTTTAGGATATACAGCTATTTTAACAAGAATTATGACTACTGTCAATATTCATTCTGCTAATTACACAAGGTTTATTGTATTTGCGTATTAAATTAGAATACTATATATACATCATTCACGAAACCGAACAGGCGCTTGCGGAGGGTCAGATGGACAGCAGATACCAGCAAAAATACAAGGAATTGGGACTTAACATAGCGTATTACAGAAAACGCGGCGGATACACGCAGCTTGAATTTGTTGAGATACTTGATATTGACCGTTCGCATCTTTCCGCGCTGGAGCTGGGCAAAAACGCGCCGTCGCTGGATCTGATATTCAGGATATGCGAAAAGCTGAACATTACGGAAAAAGAGCTTTTTGATTTCAGGTGATGATAAATATTTAAAAGCAATACTGAAAATACGATCAAAAAAAGAGCGGAACGCCGCTCTTTTTATTTTGTATCATTACCTTATTTATCGGACCGGCGCTGTTTGAAAATCAATCTGAAAATACAGCGGACTAAAGGACCTATAAAGAAAATCTGCGCACAAAAAGCCATCGGAAAGCAAATGACCGCAAGCTGTAACCATTGGCAAAACCAATCGGCAGAAAAGCCGTTATGTACCAGCGTGGCGAATAAGGTTATAACCGGCACAATCTGGCACACGGTAAAGCACTGGATTGCCAATGTGATGAAAATCGGCTGTGATTTATCTGCTGTGATTGTTTTAAACGCCAGCTTTTTTGAGGTTTTTGATATAACAAAGAATATAAGGCAAAAGACAACAATATATTCCAGCCACATTTCTTTTAAAGCCGTATAAAATATCCGATAGCTCAGCGCGCCGTTTTTCAGCGCAACGGTATACACCGTCATACAGTAGACCATGAAAAAAGCCATGATCACGGTAAAAATGATACTTTGAAATTTTGTTTTTGGCATAAGATTTCTCCCTTTCTCTCAAAATAAAAAACGACAAAAATATTGGCGGCAGCCATCAGACATAAGCAGCGCCGATATTTAATGTCGTTTTTATTCCGATATTGAATTTATGCGAATTATAATATCACAATCCAAAATAATATGCAAGATTTTTTTATCCGTTTATACTGCAATTAAAAAATCCAGCCCTGAATCCTTTTCGGATTCAGGGCTTTGCAAATTAAATGTATTTCTTATTTTTGCGGTAGTTTGCGCAATTACAGTCCGGTATTTTCGGCAATATACTTTCTTGCCTTTACCGCATATTCAAACGGGTTTGCCTTGGCAGGGTCCTGCTCCGCCTCAACAACGACCCAGCCCTCATAGCCGCTTTCGCCGAGGATATCAAATATGGGCTTGAAATCCACATCGCCGTCTCCCGGAACGGTGAACACACCGGCGCGTACAGCGTCAAGAAAGCTCATATGCTTCGGCACGACCTGCTCATTATAAACCTTGAGGCGCACATCTTTTAAATGGACATGCTTTACACGGTTCACATATTTTTTAAGGACGGGAACGGGGTCTATGCCGGCAAAGGTAAGATGACCGCTGTCAAACAGCAGATAGACGAGCTCAGGGTCCGTAAGCTCCATAAGCTTATCGATTTCCTCAACGGTTTGAACGCCCGTGCCCATATGGTGATGGACGGTGAAATACATACCCTTTGAGCGGGCGTATGCGCCCATTTCATTAAAGCCCTTTACAACCGTTTCCCACTGCGCATCCGTATAACAGGGCTTTTCGTCCAGAATGGATTTATCAAGACAGCCCTGAATGGAATTGCCCTGCTCGGAGGCGCCTATGACCTTGGCGCCGAGCTCAAAAAGCTTATCGCAATGCGCCTTGAACGCGGCGATGGTTTCCTCATACGGCTTTGAGGTGAGGTAAGAGGAGAACCAGGCGTTGCAGACCTGAAGCCCTCTGATGTCAAGATACTTTTTGAGAACCTTGGGGTCCTGTGGATATTTATTTCCGATTTCTGTACCCTTGAAGCCCGCAAGCGCCATTTCGCTTACGCACTGCTCAAAGGTGTTTTCAGCGCCGAGATCCGGCATATCGTCATTCGTCCAGCCAATGGGGGCTATAGCAAGCTTAACCTTATTTTTATCAAGCATAACTTATGTACCTCTCAGTCAGATCAATATCAATAATCAAATGTTTCTTTGATATGCTTTTGCATATCTTCGTAGGCGGCGGCAACGGTTTCGCTCTCCGAAACCTCCGCAACGCCGACTCTCCACCAGGATTCAAAGCCCGGCGTCATTGTTTTGGGCAGCACCTTTATATCAAACAGCACGGTTTTGGTTTGCTTTTTCGCGTCTGCAAGGGCAGCCCTGAGCTCATCAGAGGTGCGCACGGTATATCCCTTTGCGCCGTAGCCTTCTGCAATCTTGGCAAAATCAACGGGGATTTCGCCGCCGTCCAGCATACCTGTTTTTGGGTTTCTGGCGCGGAACACCGTTCCGAAGGTATCCGTGCCCTGATTGTTCTGAAGATTTTCTATACAGCCCCAGCCCATATTATCAAAAATGCAGATATTGAGCTTCAGCCCCTCCTGAAGCGAGGTGTAAAGCTCTGAATGCGCCATGAGGAAGGAGCCGTCGCCGCAAAAGGCGTAGACCTCCTTATCGGGCTGCGCAAGCTTTGCGCCGAGCGCGCCGTTTATTTCATAGCCCATGTTGGAATAGCCGTATTCCATATGGTAGGTGCCGCGGTTCTTCGGTCTGAAAAGCCTTTGCATATCGCCGGGAAGCGAGCCTGCGGAGGCGACGGCAATGGCGTCGTCATCCATAAACTCGTTGATGATTCCCAATGCAAGCGTTTGGTTCAGGCCGCCCGGAAGCTCTGTTGAGTAATAGTCGTCAACAATAGCGTCCCACTCTTTTTTCGCGTCCGCAATCTCGTTTGTATAGGTTGTTTTATATCCTTCGCAGGCGTCCGTAAGGGCGGCAAGCGCCTCTTTCGCGTCCGCCACAATCGCTTCCGCGTCCATTTTATACGCGTCAAACGGGCAGATATTGATACCGAGCACCTTTCTGTTTTCGTTAAACAGCCATTTTGACGAGGTTGTAAAATCCGTAAACCTTGTGCCTACGCCGATAATGAGATCCGCGTCTCTGCCGATAACATTTGCGGCTTTACCGCCCGTTACGCCGATTCCGCCCAGATTCAGCGGATGGTTCCACGGAACAAGACTTCTGCCCGCCTGCGTTTCGCTTATGGGTATATTATACTTTTGGGCAAATGCAAGCAGTTCCTCTTCCGCCCCGCTGTAACGCACGCCGCCGCCGCAGATCAATATGGGCTTCTTGGCGGATTTGATAAGGCTTGCGGCTCTTTCAAGCTGCGCGGAGGTAATGGGTCTTCTGTCCATATGCCAGACGCGCTTTTGCAGGAAATGCTCCGGATAATCATACGCCTCGCCCTCAACATCCTGCGGCATCGCAAGGCACACCGCGCCGGTATCCGCCGGGTCCGTCAGCACGCGCATAGCGTTCAGGCAGGCGGTCATAAGCTGCTCCGGCCTTACGATTCTGTCAAAATAATGGCAGACGCCCTTAAACGCGTCCGTAACCGTTCTGCCGTAATTATCGAAAAATTCCGCCTGCTGCAAAACAGGATCCGGCTGGCGGCAGGCAAAGGTATCGCCGGGCAGAACAAGAAGCGGTATTCTGTTTGCCGTGGCGCAGCCGCACGCCGTTACCATATTGGTTGCCCCCGGACCTATGGAGGACACACAGGGAATGATGGCTTTTCTATCCATCTGCTTCGCGTAAGCAACGGCGGCAAGCGCCATATTCTGCTCGTTTTTGCCCTGATAAAATTTCAGGTTATGGCCGCCCTGCTCCAGCGCCTGACCGACGCCCACCACGCAGCCGTGGCCGAAGATGCCGAAAATGCCGGTCACAAATTTGGATTCAACGCCGTCGCACTCGATATACTGATTGTCAAGAAAGCGCACGAGCGCCTGCGCCATCGTTAATCTTATTCTTTTCATATCAGCAGCCCTCGATTTCCGAAAGCTTAACGGGTCTGTTTTCCGCCACGGATTTTTTAGCGGCAAGCCCCAGGCGCAGCGCTTCAAGCCCGTCATAAACGGTGGTTTGAACCGGCTTATCGTTAACAACGCAGTCTATAAACTGGGTCATTTCATCGGTAAACGACTGCATATATCTTTCAAGGAAGAAATACAGCGGCTTATCCGTAACGCTGCCGTTTTCGTCAATAAAGGCAACATTTGTGGGGGTGTCGTTCGCCGCGGACGCCTGCCCCTTTGAACCGAACACCTCAAGGCGCTGGTCATAGCCGTAGGACGCCTTGCGGCAGTTATCTATAACGCCGATCGCGCCGTTTTTAAATTTAAGGGTGATGAGCGCCGTATCCACATCGCCCGCCTCGCCGATAGCGGGATCCACCATTACGGCGGCATTGGCGTAAACCTCTTCTACTTCCCCGCCGATAAAGCGCGCCATATCAAAATCATGGACTGTCATATCAAGGAAGATACCGCCGGAAACCTTTACATATTCTATTGAAGGAGGCTCGGGGTCACGGCTTGTGATTTTGATTGTTTGCAGCCTGCCGATTTTGCCGTCGCTCCCAAGCTTCTTTATGTAAGCGAAATTATGGTCATATCTTCTGTTGAAGCCGATCTGAAGCTTTACGCCCGCCTTGTCCACCGCTTCAATAACCTTTTTGATCTTGGCAACGGTGAGGTCAACAGGCTTTTCGCAGAAGATATGCTTGCCCGCCGCGGCAGCCTCACAGGCGATATCCGCATGTGTGTCGGTTGAGGAGCAGATGAGCACCGCGTCTATTGACAGATTATTGAGGATCTCATGATAATCCTTGTAATACGCGGGAATTCCGAGCTCCTGCGCAAGCTTTTTGGCGTTTTCCTCGTAAATATCGGAAACCGCAACGATCTCCGCCTGCGGGATGTGATAGGTTATGGATTTTGCGTGAACCTGCCCTATTCTGCCCGCGCCGATGATACCTACTTTGATTTTTTGCATAAACATACCCCTTTTTGCTGTGAATTTAATATGAAAAGCGCGGATTCCGACCCGAAATAACAATTCGGAAAATCCGCGTATCAGCATTTTTATAATAGCACAGTAAATTTGCCTTTTCAAGATGAAAGTGAAAACAATTCAGATAAATTTAAATATAAGTAATAATTTGTTGTTGAAAAGAAGTGTAATATTTATTATAATTATTTATATGTAACGAACGAACTATAAAATCCAACGGGAAGTGTTTAGAAATTGACTTACACATACAGAACGCAGGGCACATGCTCAAAGCAGATAAATATTGAGCTGGCACCTGACAACGAAACCATACAGGAAGTTACTTTTACGGGCGGGTGCAACGGCAACCTTAAGGGCATTGCGGCGCTTGTGAAAGGCAGAAAGATCAGTGAAGTGAAAAGCGTTCTTGCCGGCATAAAATGCGGATTTAAGCAGACCTCCTGCCCGGACCAGCTTTCAAGAGCACTTGACGAGATAGAAAAAAGCAATAAAGACACGCAGTGAAAAGGAAAAGCATATGTACCAACTCAAAAGTAAAAAGCTTGTAAGAGAATTCAATGTTGCCGACGGGTATCTGTATGCCTCTCAGATAACGAACACCAGCTCCGGAATGGTATTTATTCCGGACGGGAGCGGCAGTGAATTTGAAATAAGATTTGCCGACGGCGATACGCTGACATCTAAAAATCTTGAGGTGACTGAGGCTGTTGAAAGAAACGGCAAGCTCTTTTTCCGCTTCAAGGAGGAAATGGGCACTACGGTAACGATGAGCTACCGCATAGGCGCAGACGGCGAAACGCTTGAAAAGCAGATTGCCCTTGAGCAGAGCAGCCCAAAGGTGATTGACTGCGTTATGCTTGAAAACATCGGCATCGTAAACTCAAAATCATCTTATACCGTGCAGGGCGGCAAATGCGAAATAGATGAATTTTATTCCAATCTGGGGCAGCCGTTTTATATTGACAGCCTGTTTTTCGGCTGTGTTTTTCCCGCGACCAAAAACGGCATTTTCCACGGCAGGGGTCAGGTCATATATTATATAGGAAAAAGCGCCGCTGGAAAAATCATATGCCCCACTACCGTTATGGGTGCGGCGGAAAGCGCCATGATGGTTGATTTGAGAAAAGCGTTTTTTGAATATATCGAGCGTATCTCCGTAAAATCGGATTTCCGCGCGCAGTACAACACCTGGTATGACAAAATGATGGATGTGGACGCGGACAATACCGCGGCGGCTTTCCGCAAGGTGGAAAGCAAGCTGACCGCAAACGGGGTGCAGCCGCTTGACGGATATGTTATAGACGACGGCTGGAACAATTACAAAGCCGATTTCTGGAGCATTAATCAGAAGAAATTTCCAAACGGCTTTCTTGATTTGAGCAGCCTTGCAAAAAGCCTGGGCAGCAGCTTCGGGCTTTGGCTCGGCCCGCGCGGCGGATATATTTTTAATTCCAAATTCGCGAAAAGAATAGAAAAAAGCGGACTGGGCTGGTACAATGCCGAATCGGACGATATTTGCGTTTGCTCAAAAATATATCTGAACAATCTTCAGGATTTTCTGGTTCAGACAACAAAGGAAAACGACATTGCCTACTGGAAGCTTGACGGCTTTGCGCTGAAGCCCTGCGGCAATTCAAAGCATGACCACATCACCGGCGGCGAGCATGATATGTACTATATCACAGAGCTTTGGCGCAGGTGGATAAGGATATTCAACGCGGTCCGCGAGGCAAGAAAAGCCCAGGGCAAGGAGCTTTGGATAAATTTCACCTGTTATGTGAACCCGTCTCCGTGGTGGCTACAGTATGTGAATTCCATATGGCTGCAAAACAGCGGCGACATAGGCTTTGCAAAGAATTACGCGCAAAACGAACAGTCTCAGGCAGACGCCGAAATGACCTACCGTGATTCCATATATTATGATTTTATCGTTACGCGCGGATTGCAGTTCCCGCTTGGGAATATTTATAACCATGAGCCTATATACGGCAGAGAGGCGCGCCTTAATTATACGGACGATGAATTTGAAAAGGCGTTTTTCTGGAACGCCTGCCGCGGCGCGGCGCTGTGTGAGCTTTACATTTCCCCGTCTATGATGAACGACGAGAAATGGCGCATACTCGCGCGCGTTCTGAACTGGCAGAGAGCAAATCACCACATACTTAAAAACGCCATGTTTTTGGGCGGTGATCCGGCGCAGAACAATATTTACTGCTATGCCTCCTGGACGGAGGACGGCGAGGGCATCATCGCGCTGAGGAACCCCACGCACGAGGCGACTCCGCTGACGCTGACGCTCAACAAGCTCATGGGCTGCCCCGAGGGGCTGAAGGACGCAAGGCGGTTTAACATTTTATGTATAGGCGGTTCTGAAAGTTCGGATCTGTACAAATACAATGATAAAATAAATCTTACGCTTGCACCTTTTGAGGTAAGAATATTCCAATTCGGCAAAACAGACAAAAGGATCGACCCCGCAGGCGATGTGAATGATTTTACAATCACCTTTGAATATAACGGAAACGACGGCGTTGTATGCCAAAACGACGATGTTATGATAAGGATCGACAAGGGAATTATCAGCGCGTTTATAGGATTGGTGAGATTAAAATCCGAAAATTCGATCAGAGGTTCAAGCCACACAGTAACCGTTGTGCGGGAAAAGAACAAAATGATCAAGCTGTATGTGGACGGCACGCTTGATTCCTCTGCATATGAGGCGCGCGGAAAGGCAAAGCTGTCCTGCGAGCTTTCAAGCGATTTTGAAGGGTTCAAAGTAATAGATTCATCAACCGATTACAATAATGTTATTGAACTTGCCGGATCATCAAGAAAAACAAGAAAGAGGCGCGTATAATAAATGGTTTGCAAAAAATGCGGTTATGACGGCATTGAGGAAAACGGGGACTGGATAACCTGCCCCAGCTGCGGTGCCAAATATTTTAACATAAACATCCCGGCTGAGCTGAGCATCACAAAGCAAATTGATGCAATTGAAAGCGGAAAATCCGTTCCAAGCCGAACGAACAGCGAAACGGCACGGCCTAAAGCTGCCGAAAACCCTGTGCCGGCAAATAACCGTAAACAGAAAACAGAGTTTACAGAAAAAATCCGGAGCAAGGAAACAAACGCCGAAAAAGAAAGCACAGCTAAAGCTCCGAACAAAGAAGTGTATACAGTAAAAGAGGCTGAAGCGAAAGCCCCGAACAAAGATGCGCAAACAGTAAAAGAGGCTGAAGCGAAAGCCCCGAACAAAGATGCGCACACAGTAAAAGAGGCTGAAGCGAAAGCCCCGAACAAAGATGCGCAAACAGTAAAAGAGGCTGAAGCGAAAGCCCCGAACAAAGATGCGCACACAGTAAAAGAGGCTGAAGCGGAAGCCCCGAGCAAAGATGCGCACACAGTAAAAGAGGTTGAGGCGAAAAGCCCGAGTAAAAAAGAGCTTAAAGAAAAAAAGCGCGAGGAAAAACGCCTTAGTAAAGCAGAGCGCAAACAAAAAGAACAGGCGTATAAAGAGAGCGAAAATAAAGAGGAAAAGAAAAACAGC
>CAYOPQ010000015.1:26688-30405 GCA_964405895.1 uncultured Bacteroides sp.
ACAAAAAGAACAGGCGTATAAAGAGAGCGAAAATAAAGAGGAAAAGAAAAACAGCAAGCTGTATGATTTTGCAAGCTTTATGCTGCCGATCGTCATAGCTGTTATCATTGCCCTGCTGCTTAAGACATTTGTATTTGCCAACGCTGTGGTTCCCACGGGTTCAATGAAGGACACCATTAACGAGGGAGACAGAATCATAGCCAGCAGGATAGCGTATCTCAACAGCGATCCCGAAAGATATGACATCATACTGTTCTATTACCCTGATGATGAGAGTCAAATCTTTGTTAAGAGGGTCATCGGCCTGCCGGGAGAGACCGTTGCGGTAATTGACGGAATAACCTATATTACCGATACGGACGGCAACACATACCAGACCGACCAGAGCTTTGTGACCACTGAGGAGCCTACGGGCAACTACGGCCCGTATTATATCCCGGCAAAGGGAGAGGTAATCACTACGGACGGCAACTACTGCTATGCGGAAAACGGAATGGCGGTAGGCAGCTCGCAGTTCATTGATGTTTACTGCACCACCAATGACAACGGCGAATACATCGTTGAGGAAAATCTTTATTTCTGCATGGGTGACAACAGAAACGATTCCTGGGATTCAAGGTTTTGGGATAACGCCTATGTTGCGGAAAGCAAGATACTGGGCGAGGCTAAATTTAAATACTATCCCGAATTTGAATCGCTTGAATAACAAATATTCCTTTTATGAACCGCTTTAAAAGACAATAAAGAAAAGCACCCGGTTCCGCCGCTGATTTACGGCGCAAGACCGGGTGCTTATTTTATAACCGTTGCACAATGTACATTCGGATTTACTTATCAAGCTTGGTTCTGTTCATACTGTGCTCTGAGCTCCACTACCTTGGCATGTATTTCTTCCTTGCGCTTGCCGGTAAGCTTATAGAAGAAGAACGGAACGCCCGCAAGGAACATCATGATGCCGTGGAACACCGTGTAGAAGAACAGCAGAAGTATTTTTGTCTTAAGGCTCTGTTCGGGTTCGGGCACAAGGTCCGTAGGCTGGATATAGCCTATAATGGAATTATCGCCGTAAAGGATAAGCGGGGCGAGCGCCTGCGCAACCGTACCGCTGATCAATGTAAAGATGCCGATAACGAACGGCAAGGTGGCGTCAAGCCTTGCTCCGCCGGTTTTGACCTCAATATCCTCAAGGACATCTGCCTGGAACATGGACGGCAGCAGATTTGACGCGCCGAACTGAAGCCCTATCAGGAACAGGAACAATATAAACACAATTTGAAGCACGGAGCTTGGGTTATTGAAATAAACATAGCCCACTGCAAAAGCGGCAGCGTTTATTATGACGGAGTAGATGCCGCTTGCGATATACAGCACCTTTGCATTGAACCTTTTGAGCAGGAAATTTATAACGAGCATGCCCACAGCGGTCCCTATTCCCGTGGGGAGCCCGAACCAAAGATACTGGCTTGTGCTGCCGAGAAGCGCAGCGGCAAGGAAAACGCCCATATATGTGGCAATCTGCCTGAAATTTTTAAGAAATTCGGAAATAATGATTACCCAGGAATACTTATTTACAAGCACATCCTTGATGCCTACAAGCGGATTTTTCTTAGCGGAGCTGTATACAACGCGCTCTTTGATTGCCTTTGTGCCGATAATCATAAGAAGCGTGCCGAAAACGGCGCAGAGCGCGGCGCTTACAATATACTGCGTACCCTCGTTATCAAATATAAGCGCGATTACCATAACGACAACAAGAGGCGCTGAATTTCCGACTGCTGAAAAGATGCTTCTGAAGGATATGACATTATCTCTTTCCGTAAGGTTGGGCGTCATGACAAACGCCACCTTATTAACAGCGTCTCCGAAATTGGTAACAACGGACCACAAAACGGCAATAGTGGTCACATAGATAAGCAGAAGATTGCCGGTCAGAGCGGCAGGCGCCCAAAAGCTGAGCACAAGCAGCGCGCCGCACGGAACAGACACCGCAAGCACCAGCGGACGGAACTTACCGGTTTTACCCGGTCTTCTGCCGTCTATGTACATGGTTATAAAGAAATTCAAAATAAACGGGATGATATTGATCAGCGTGTTGAAAAGCGAAACCTGCGTTTCAGACAATGTGAGAACATTTACAAGATAAGCGCTTCTGTAGGAGCCTATCATACCCGTCATATTCGTATAGAAAAATACCGCAAACAAATACAGTAAAAATTCCTTGGTTTGGATATATTTCGTTTCCTGCACCTGCGCAGGCGCAACTCTGTTTTCCATAAAAATTACCCCTTAAAATATTTATTGCTTGATAACCGCCTCGTAATCCATCTGCTGCTCATCGCCGAGCATAGAGAGCACAAAGCCCTTTATATCGGCAAGCAGGGGCTGCTTTTCGCCAAGCTTATTTTCAACCGGTTTAAGCACCGGCGAAAGCCTGCCGAGCAGTTTGGAGGCGGCTTCATACACAGGCGTGCCTTTAACATAAGGCTCGTTGCCTACAAAAATATTGCGTACCAGCTCAATAAAAGTATCCTTGAGCAGTCTGTGCCGAATGGACTTATCCACCTTAAAGCAAAGCAATCTGCCCGCGCCGCCGAGCGTAAGCTTTTGAAGCATCCTGCCGGCTATGGCTGCGGGTATTTTGAGCTTTTTATTTTTTTCAGGGACTTCGGACAATACGGAATCTATTTTCCCCGAAATCATCCGGTCAAACCGCCACTGAAAATATGCCTCGGCGGTTCTGCCGCCCTTGTCCCAATCAAAATCCTTGATTGTATAAGACTTTACGGCAACATGTTCGCCGTCCATCTCTACACGGCGGTAAGCGCACGGGCAGCCCACGAACGAGCCTGTCTGAATATCCGTGATCACATTCCCCTTTGCCGTTGTGTACTGCGTAAGCGCCTGGGCGTGCATATGGCCCGTGAAAATCAGGTTCATGCCCGAATCCGCAAATTCATTCGCGCGCTTTTCCCAATCGGTAAGCTTAGCGTCTCCTATAAAATGCATGACCGGAGAAAAGGGCAGCAGCGGATAATGGGTCATAGCGAATATATAATCGCCCGCGTCATGGGCTTTTTGGATTTCTTTCAGCGCCCATTCCATCTGATCATCCCACAAGCCCTTGAAATCCTTGCAATCGCCGTCGCAATTCAGGGCAAGCAACCTGTAGCCCGGCTGAAGCTGCACAACATAGGACATGGATTCCCTGTGCTCGGATATTGCCTCGTCAAAACCGAAATCACGGTAAAAATCACGCAAATCGCCGCGCTCCATACCCTCAACGGGGATAAGCCTGTCCCCGTCAAACTCTACGGGATTTTCGGCATAATCGTGGCGGGCGGTAATAAGATAGATTCTTTTGCCCTGCTCTTTCAGCTTATACAGCCTATCTCTGAACCCCACATGACTGCGGTATTCGCCGCGGTAAACAAGGTCCCCCGGAATAAGAATAATATCCGTATCCTTATCTGCCGCCAGCTGCGCGAAACCCGCGTCAATAATAGCAGGCGTTTCGGCAATACATTTTTGGTCCGTTTTACTTCTGCTTTCATAGGCGGAGCCGCTTGATTTAAAAGAGCTGTCATAATAATGCGTATCCGTCACCAAATAAAAAGAAAGCTTTTCCAACTTTACTCACCTTCTTTCGCGAACACAAATGTTCTTTATAATAAAATATCATAATAAATGGTATTTTTTCATTGTTTTAATCACAATAAG
>CAYOPQ010000016.1:0-28394 GCA_964405895.1 uncultured Bacteroides sp.
TAAATTGTTGAAATGCGCTTTCTGCATTTTTATGCTCGTCTGCGTATGCGCCGCGGCTGGGATCCTACCGACCCGGACAGCGCCAACCCGTGGAACAACTGATATATTCAGCCTGCGCGTTCCTGTATTTTAAAACAATCATAAATTTACCCCTGCTTTTGAACCCGAAGGCAGGGGCTTTTCTTTGCTTGCCGCAAATATAAAAAAGCGGTCTGACATTGCTTCAGACCGCTTTTCATGACCTTTTGTATTTTGTTTATCTCTTAATATCGTCCCAGGCTACGCCGTCGATGTGGAACAGCTCGTCAAAGTCATACTTGTTGTTCTCATCTTTTCTGTGGCTCGGGTACCAAACCTGCGCAAAGAACGGATTTGTTTTTGCAATGGAATCATAATCCCACGCCTTTTGAGGGATATAACATTCGGGGCACCAGTGACCGCCAAGCAAAATAAGCGTGGGGCTTGCCTCGAATTCCGCGCCGCAGTGGCCGCATTTCCATTTCAGTTTGGTTGCCATATCGCCCTTCTTCATTGATTTGGAAAGACATTCGCCGCCTCTGAATTTAGCCGCCTGCTTCATATCGTCAATATCAAGCTCGGATTCGGGCTTGCTCTCGTCATATCCGTGGTCAAGCTTAAACTGCTCGGCAGCGGCGTTGTCTTTATCAAATTCCATTATCTTAAAGTCTTCCCACTTGGTCGGGATTTTCTCCCATTCCTCTTTGGAGCCGTAATAGGCGGTCATGCGGTTGGGATCGTTTGTTTTAACCCAGTCAAGCGTACCGAAGCCTGGTGTTTCGGCAATCTTCTTCATAAAGGGCTTTGCGCACGCCGCTACAAGGCTCTTGGGCAGATATCTCGGTATTTTAAAATAGAATTCAACCTGGTCCGCAAGGCGGTTAAAGTAATCCTGAATCGGCAGATTCTCTCTGAAGTGCAGGAAATTTTCAAGCTTATCTCCGTCTGCATAGAACTGACCGTGGAAATTTTTGGTGATGAACCAGTTGGGGTCAAACAGCTTTTCAGGACCGGCAAGACCGAGCGTACCCAAAAGCAGACATTCAAATTCGTAGTTGGAGATTCTGTATTCCTTGCCCGAACCGATGTTGAAGAAATGGTTCCAGAAATCCTTGCCCAGATGACCGGCGGCGTCCTCTGTAACAAGGTTGCACATAAGCCTGCCGGAATCCTCAACGGTGCACCATTCAAGAACGCCGTTGATAGGAACATGGTACATGATCGGGTCCATATTTTTAAGAATATTGGGATAGAGTATACCGCTCTGGCGCATAACGACCCAGTTTTTGATGCCGCTTTCAACAAATGTGCGTTCCGCAACGGTTTTTGAAACGGCATAGTGGTCGTAAATGGAAATCTTGATCGGGTCTCCGCAGCGGCCCCAGTGGATAGGATAGTTGCGTCCGCCGGTCTCGGCAACCGTGCCTATGTAGCATACCTTGACCGCGTCGGGATCGGGCTGTGCAAGAACTGCTTTAACGATGTTCTGCGCCGCGCCTATGTTGGTCTTTTGCGTTCTGTACGGTTTCCAGTCCGCGGCAGGCGATACCATTCCGCCGATATGGAGCACATAATCCGAGCCGGTTACGCCTTCAAGAATAGAGTCATACTCAAGAAGATCTCCCCAAACAATCTTTACATTCGGCTTAGAAATCAGCGGAGCCAAAAGCTCTTCGTTTTTCTTGCTCTTTCTTGCAAGAATTTTCATGTTGATTTCATTGGGCTTTTTCAGCATTTCCTGAACGGCTGCCCAGCCCATAGTACCGGTACCGCCGGTAATAAACACTGTTTTCTTTGACATTTGCTTCCCTCCGTAAAAACAAAAGAATTATAATTTTAAAATTATAAACATATTATAAACTATTTCTAAACATATTACAATAGCTGTTTGTCATAATTTTGAATTTTTTACTGGATTTTGCTTTGTTTCATAATTTGTAATCCTTTTCAGAAGCGCTAAAATTTTGTTGACTTTTGGCATTACATGCGTTATTATATAATCCGATTAAACAGAATACGCCTTATCAAGAGTGGGGTAGGGACGGGCCCGTTGATACCACAGCAACCTGCAAACGCAAGGTGCTAATTCCCGCGGATTTTCCGAGTGATGAGCAGTTCGGCGCACTCGTTCGGGCGCGCTTTTTTATTTACGGTGTAAGGTTAAGGAGAGATAAATATGTCTAAATTTCTATTTACAAGCGAGTCTGTAACAAAAGGTCATCCCGATAAGATCTGCGACCGTATTTCAGACGCTATTCTTGACGCTATGCTTGCGCAGGACCCACAAAGCCGAGTTGCCTGTGAAACCTTCTGTACAACCGGTCAGGTCCATGTTATGGGGGAGATCACCTCAAAGGCGCAGGTCGATATTCCTGCAATTATCAGAAAAACCGTGTGCAGTATCGGGTATGACAGCGCGGATAAGGGCTTTGACGGCAATACCTGCGGCGTATGCGTTTCTCTGGATAAGCAGAGCCCTGACATTGCGCTCGGCGTTGACAAGTCCTACGAATTAAAAAATGACGAAAACGATAAATATAACCTCAACGGCGCGGGAGATCAGGGCATGATGTTCGGCTATGCGTGCAATGAAACGCAGGAGCTCATGCCGATGCCTATCAGTCTTGCGCATAAGCTTGCGGTCAAGCTTACCGAGGCGCGCGAGAGCGGCGAACTGCCGTATCTTTACCCGGACGGCAAAACGCAGGTAACCGTTGAGTACGATGACGGTATGCCCGTTAAAGTAACGGCGGTCGTTGTTTCAAGCCAGCACAGCGCGGATATTTCCCTTGAAACATTAAGAAAAGACATTATTGAAAAGGTAATCAAAACAACGATTCCGCAGCAGCTTATGGATGACGATACTGTGTTCTTCGTAAATCCTACCGGCAGATTCGTTGTCGGCGGACCGCAGGGGGACAGCGGCCTTACGGGCAGAAAAATAATCGTCGATACATACGGCGGATATGCGCGCCACGGCGGCGGAGCCTTCAGCGGCAAGGACCCCACTAAGGTGGACCGCAGCGCCGCCTATGCCGCAAGGTGGGTCGCGAAAAATATCGTTGCCGCCGGGCTTGCCCGTAAATGTGAGATACAGCTTGCGTACGCCATAGGCGTCGCAAAGCCCGTTTCCGTTATGGTGGATACCTTCGGCACAGGTATCAAGCCGGACGAGGAAATCGCGTCCATAGTAAACAAGGTGTTTGACCTCAGACCGTCTGCGATTATTGACAGGCTCGATCTCAGAAAGCCGATTTACGAGCCGCTTTCCGCCTACGGCCATATGGGCAGGGAGGACCTCGGCGTTTCCTGGGAAAAGACCGATATGGTATCTCAAATCCAAAAATATATGTAATCGCTTTGCGGCGGTGCTTGCGCCGCTCGGATTTTACAGATAAAAAAGGCTTCTTCGGTGCAGATCACTGCCGAAGAAGCCTTTTTTTGCAGCCGACGCCAAAATACCGAATCTGTGTTTTCAGTACTTTTCAAGAAAGCTGTGCTCCTTTCCGTCCGCCTTATAGCCGGGCATGGTGTCAAGGCAAACGGAATGGATGCTTTTAAAAATGCTGTGCTCAATATTGGGGTTTATTTTGCTGAGCTCGCGTATCAGGTCCTTTGCCTCCTGGCGCTTGCTCATATGGTTTTCATTGCCGTTGCTCTTGTATTGTTCCGTAAAGCGGCAGGCGCACTGTATGAATTCCAGACCGTTGTACCTGCACCATGCTTTTACGGCATCCTCATGAATACAATACATAGGGCGTATAAGCTCCATGCCCTCAAAATTCGTGCTGTGCAGTTTCGGCAGCATTGCCTGAAGCTGCGAGCCGTAAAACATGCTGATCAGCGTTGTTTCTATCACATCGTTTAAGTGGTGGCCGAGGGCTATTTTGTTGCAGCCGAGCTCGCGCGCTTTTGCGTAAAGGTGCCCGCGCCGCATCCTCGCACAGAGGTAACAGGGCGATTTTTCCGTGCTGTTCGCTATCGCAAAAATATCGCTTTCAAATATGGTTATCGGTATGTTCAGCAGTCTTGCGTTGTCCTCAATTTTCTGCCGGTTTTCCGCATTATATCCCGGATCCATAACAATAAAAGCAAGCTCAAACGGGACTTCACTGTGCCTGTGCAGCTGCTGCATAAGTTTTGCGCACAGCATGGAATCCTTGCCGCCGGAAATGCAAACGGCAATTTTATCGTTTTCCTTTATCAGCTCATATTGCTTAACGGCAAGTATAAAAGGGTTCCAAAGCTCTTTCCTGAAGCGCTTTGTTATGCTTCTCTCTATCAGCTGGTATTTTTCAAGTTTGCGCGCCATCAGTATATTTCCTCTTTGATTTTAAGCAGCTCCTTTTCCGTTACATAAGCGCTGAGCGCTCCGATCTCCGTAACAGCCTTGCCGCCTGTAATGTTTCCGAATTCAACGCAGTCTTTAAGCGGGTAATCATAAAACAGCCCGTAGCACAGCCCGGCAAGAAACGCGTCTCCGGCGCCGGTGCTGTCCTTGTTTTTGAATAATTCAATACTTTCAACAAAGAAATATTCGTCTTTATCAATGCCGATACAGCCGTCGCGGTCAACCTTAACGATGATTCTGTCAAAATATTTTTTCAGGGCGTTCGCCGCGTCTTCCACATCTGTTTTTCCTGTTATCCGCAGTGCCTCAAGTCTGTTCGGTGTGTATATGTCGGCGGTTTCAAGAAAATCCCCGTACTTTTTCTCGCTCATTTCCTCGTCCCAGCCCATATCGAGCACCATAAGGGTGCCCTCTGATTTAAGCTTTTTGTATACATCCAGAAAACCGCCGGGCTGCATAAGGCATATCTTCGCGCCGGAAGCCATTTTATAAAAGCTTTCCTTTGCCGCGTCGTCCGGCTCAATACTGCCTTTGCCGTAGGTGATAAAGCTTCTGTCGTTTTCAAGTATAATCGCAGAGGTTATATTGAGCGGTATCGAATCTCCCTTGTACAAATTGAGCGGGTCTACATGATTGCGCTTGTACTGCTCTGCCGCAAAGGCGGAAAACATATCGTTTCCCAGCTCTGTCGCTATTTTTGTTTCAATACCCAATCTGCTGAGATTGATCAGCGTTGCCGGCAGACCCCCGCCGAGCTGGCATGAAAAATTGTCAGTATATATCTCTTCTCCTACTCCCGGAATTTTGGGCATGCTTCCGTAAAGCAAGTCAACATTCGTGGCTCCCGCGCCTGCTATAAACGCCATTAATTCCATTCCCCCGTATATTCCTTATTGTGCTCTATGTATGTGTCTGCAAGCTGCTTTGCTATGCTGTAGCTGTTTACAAGCGGGTGCAGCGTAAGCGCTTCTATCGCTTTTTTGCGCGATTTTTCCCGTATTGCCTCGCTTGCAAGTCTCTCGTAATTTTTCACCCTGCGGATCAGCTCCAGGTTCTGCGCATCCACTTTCCCGAAGTGGTGCGGAAAAGCGCCGTTTTTGTCAATATCGCATGTGATTTCAACGATATCGTCGTCACGCAGCCCCTCTATTGCGCCGTTGTTGGGTACGCACAGAATCATGCTGTCTTTTTCACCGCTTGCGGCTATCTCAATGAATTTCAGCGCAACGCCCGCATAGCCGCCGTTGTCTTTTTCGTAAATGTCAAATTTCCACGGCTCTTTCCGCTTTACGCCCGTTTCACTCGCCATATAATTGTTTTCGCGCTCTCCGTACCAATGCTCAAATATTTTGAGGGCAGTGTCAAAATCCGCTTCAACATTTATCTTTTCAAGCTCTGCCGTCATTTTTTTGTTTATCAGTGCAATCTGCTCGCCGCGCGTCTTTTCCGCGTTCAGTATGTTGGCAAGCGCTTTTTCACGGTAGTAAAAATAGTAAAGATATTCGTTAAGGATACATCCGCGGTCTTTCAGAAGGTCTTTTTCAAAATAGCGCAGATCTGTTTTTTCGTAAGCCTCGTCGTTGTCAATGATTTCGTTCAGCATCTCTTTGCCGTTTATCGTTATAGAAGTAAAGTAGGAAAGATGATTCAGCCCGTAAATTTCGCCCTTTGCGGAGCCCTCGGGCATATGATAAAGCTTTTCAAAGCTTCTGAGCATTCCGCTCGGCGCGTCGCATATACCGTATGTAAAATCATATCCCATATCGCGCAGCGTCTGGGAAACAATGCCTGCGGGATTTGTAAAATTAAACACCTTACAGCCGGGCTTTGCGTATTTTTTGATAAGCTCGCAGTATTCCGCAAGCGCGCCCACGCTCCTGATTGCAAAGGAGAAGCCCGCCGCGCCGGTTGTTTCCTGCCCCAAAACGCCCAGATCAAGCGCCGCGCGCTCGTCCTCAACGCGCATATCGTCGCCGCCCACGCGGATCGTGGTAATCACATAATCGGCGTTTTCAACCGCGTGCCGCGCGTCGGCAGTGATCTCAAATTCAAGCTCAGGGCACAGCAGCTCAGCCGTTTTCTTTGCCATTGCGCCGTAGATGTTAAGCTTTTTTTCATCATTGTCCATAAAAACAAGCTTGTTGATTTTAAGCTCCGCCGCTCTTGCGGCAATGCTTTTTGCAAGGAAGAGGCTCCTGACGCCGCCGCCTCCGATCACTGCAAGTTTCATATTCTCACTCTTTCTCATCATTTTTACTATACTAAAATTAAGCATTAAAAAGCGCTGATGGCTATTAGTTTAATAAATAAGATTATTTCTATCAATATTTATATAAGCTTTGTAACAATTTTGTAATTGACTTGCCGTGCCGTTTCATATATAATGTTTAAAACGAAAGGTGCGGTTTTATGAGAATGCTTATTAAAAACGCTCTGGTGTATTCGGGCGGCAAGTTTAAAAAATCTGATGTATTGATCGTTGATTCCGTAATTCGCAGCCTTGGTATTTCTATTCCTCAAAACGGTACAGACCGTGTTTTTGATTTTCATTATAACTATTATTTATTTCCGGGTTTGGTTGATGTTCATGTTCATCTTCGTCAGCCCGGATTTTCTTATAAGGAAACCATTAAAACAGGTACGCTGGCGGGCGCCCGCGCGGGCTACACGGCGCTGTGCGCTATGCCGAATCTTGAGCCGCCCCCCGATTGTACGGAAAATCTGCAAAAAGAGCTTGATATTATTGAAAAGGACGCCGTTATTGATGTTTTCCCCTTTGCATCTATCACAAAGGGCAGAACGGGCAGGGGCGAATGTGTTGATTTTGCAGCCCTGAAAGATAAAGTCATAGGCTTTTCGGATGACGGCACAGGCGTGCAGGACGAGCCCTTGATGCGCGGGGCTATGGAAAAATGCGCCGCTGAGGGCTGTATCATATCGGCGCATTGCGAAGTGAATGAGCTTCTGCACGGAGGATATATACATGACGGCAGATATTGCCGTGAGCACGGGCATAGGGGTATATGCAGCGAAAGCGAATGGCGCCAAATCGAGCGTGACTGCCGCCTTGCGGAGCAGACGGGGTGCCGCTATCATGTGTGCCACATTTCAACAGCAAAAAGCGTTGATATTATCAGAAAGGCAAAAGCACGCGGCGTTAAAGTGACCTGCGAAACCGCCCCGCATTATCTGACCTTGTGCGACGATGATTTGCAGGAGGACGGCCGCTTCAAAATGAATCCGCCCCTGCGTTCGGCAGAGGACAGAGCTGCCCTTATCGAGGGAGTAAAGGACGGTACGATAGATGTTATCGCCACCGACCATGCGCCCCATTCGGCGGAGGAAAAGTCAAAGGGGCTTGCCAAAAGCGCGATGGGAATAACAGGGCTTGAAACCGCCTTCCCCGTCCTTTACACAAAGCTTGTTAAGCCGGGCGTCATTACGCTTGAAAGACTTGTGGAGATGATGGCGGTACGCCCGAGAGAAATTTTCAAAATAGCGGGCGGAAGCATAGAACCGGGCGCTCCGGCGGATCTTTGCGCCTATGATTTAAACAGCTGCTTTACCGTTGACCCCAATAAATTTTTAAGTATGGGCAAATCCACTCCGTTTGAGGGCTGGCGGCTTTATGCTGAAAATAAACTGACATTGCTGAGAGGAGAGATTGTTTATGAAACAGTATGATAAAAAGATTGTGCTTGAAAACGGCGCGGAATTTTACGGCTACGGCTTCGGCGCGGACAAGGACGCCGTCAACGAATTGGTTTTCAATACTTCAATGGTGGGGTATCAGGAAATCATGTCCGACCCTTCTTATACTGACCAGATGGTGTGTATGACATATCCCCTTATCGGAAACTACGGTATGACGGATGAGGATTATGAAACGAAGGTGCCCACAATGGGCGGCATGATCGTAAGGGAATATAACGATCTGCCTTCCAACTTCAGATATACGAAAACGCTTTCAGAGGTGCTGGACGAGTATGCGATTCCGGGCATAAGCGGCGTTGATACAAGAAAGATTACCCGCATAATACGCGATGAGGGCAGCCAGAAGGTTCTTATTACCGCTGCCGGCACGCCGCACGAGCAGGCTATGGAAAGAATTTCTGCTTATGAGATTCCCCACGATATGGTTGCGCGCGTTTCGTGTAAAAAACGCTGGTATTCGCGCACCCCGAACCACAAGTATGATGTTGTGGCTGTGGACTGCGGTATCAAGCTGAATATTGTCAGAAAGCTAAACGAAAAGGGCTGCAATGTTATCGTTGTGCCTTATAATACCACCGCGGAGGAAATCATGAAGATGCGCCCGGACGGGCTTTTCCTCTCCAACGGCCCCGGAAACCCGGAGGATGTTACCCCGGTTATAAATGTTGTCAAAGCGCTTAAGGGCAAGCTACCCATATTCGGCATCTGTCTCGGTCACCAAATGATTTCGCTTGCAATGGGCGCCAAAACCTTTAAAATGAAATTCGGCCACAGGGGCGGCAACCATCCCGTAATGAATCTCAAGACAGGTAAAATAGAAATAACCTCACAGAACCATTCCTATGCCGTTGACTCCGATTCCCTTTCGGGAACAGAGCTGAAATTGACCCATATCAATCTGCTTGATCATACGGCGGAGGGTATCGAAAGCCCGGAAAACAAGCTGTTCTCGGTTCAGTACCATCCGGAGAGCGCTCCGGGCCCGCAGGACAGCGATTACCTTTTTGACAGGTTTATTGATTTGATGAAAAAGGAGGCGGAGATATATGCCTAAGCGCACGGATATACATAAGATTCTTGTTATCGGCTCGGGCCCGATTGTGATAGGCCAGGCGGCGGAGTTCGATTATTCCGGCACCCAGGCGTGCCTTTCCTTAAAGGAAGAGGGCTACGAGGTAGTGCTTATCAATTCAAATCCGGCTACCATTATGACGGATACAGAAATTGCCGATAAGGTTTATATGGAGCCTCTTACCCTTGAATATGTGGCAAGGATTATCCGCCATGAGCGGCCGGATGCCGTTCTGCCCTCGCTCGGCGGGCAGACAGGTCTTAACCTCGCCGTTCAGCTTGCCAAAAAAGGCGTGCTTGAGGAGTGCGATGTGGAGATACTCGGCACCAGATTTGAGGCAATAGAAAGAGCGGAGGACAGAGAGCTGTTCAAGGAGCTTTGCGAGAAACTGGGAGAACCTGTGCTCCCCTCGGATATTTGTGATAATCTGGAGGACGGTTTAAGAATTGCCGAGGAAATAGGGTACCCCGTTGTGCTCCGCCCCGCGTTTACCCTCGGCGGCACGGGCGGCGGCTTTGCGGACGATGAAGAGGAATGCCGCCTGATGCTCAAAAATGCGCTTGCGCTTTCACCCGTTCACCAGGTGCTTGTTGAAAAAAGCATAAAGGGCTATAAGGAAATAGAATATGAGGTTATGCGCGATGCGAATGACACCGCCATCACCATTTGCAACATGGAGAATATTGACCCGGTGGGAATCCACACCGGCGATTCCATTGTTGTCTGCCCGTCGCAGACCTTGACAAACAAGGAATATCAGATGCTCAGAGATTCCGCTCTGCGCATTATAAGGGAGCTTAAAATAGAGGGCGGCTGTAATGTACAGTTTGCGCTTGACCCCCACTCGTTTAAGTATTATCTTATTGAAGTCAATCCCAGGGTATCGCGCTCTTCGGCGCTCGCCTCAAAGGCTTCGGGCTATCCGATCGCAAGGGTTTCAGCCAAAATAGCCGTGGGTCTGCACCTTGATGAGATACCGATTGCCAACACCCCGGCTTCGTTTGAGCCCACCCTGGATTATGTTGTAACAAAAATAGCCCGTTTCCCGTTTGACAAATTTGCGGATGCAAATAACAGCCTGAATACGCAGATGAAAGCCACGGGAGAGGTTATGGCTATCGGCAGAACCATAGAGGAAAGCCTGCTCAAGGCGGTTCGCTCTCTTGAAACGGGCGTCTGCCATATTTACAGCAAAAAGTTTGATTCCTATACTGCCGCGGAGCTTTTGGACTATATAAAGATCGGTACGGACGACAGGTTATATGCCATCGCGCAGCTTATCCGCCTCGGCGTGGATCCCGTTCTTATTTATAACGCCACCAAAATAGATATGCTCTTTATTGAAAAAATAAAGAATATCGTTGAATTTGAAAAAACCGTTAAAGCGGGCAGGGGAAGCGCGGAAACGCTTAAGGATGCTAAAAAAATGGGCTTCTCGGATAAGTACATCGGTATGTGCTGGGATATGAGCGAGGGCGATGTCTTTAAGCTTAGAAAAGAAAACGGCATTTTCCCCGTCTATAAGATGATAGATACCTGCGCCTCGGAATTTGATTCCTATGTTCCGTATTTCTACTCAACCTATGAGGAAGAAAACGAAAGCATTGTTTCGGATAAGAAAAAAATCATCGTGCTCGGCTCCGGCCCTATAAGAATCGGCCAGGGCGTTGAGTTCGATTATTCAACGGTCCACGCTATCTGGTCCATAAGAAAAGCGGGGTACGAGGCGGTCATCATCAATAATAACCCGGAAACGGTTTCAACCGATTACACCACCTCGGACAAGCTCTATTTTGAGCCGTTGACGGTAGAGGATGTCATGAATGTTATAGAGCTTGAAAATCCCCTCGGTATCGTCGTATCGCTCGGCGGGCAGACGGCTATCAACCTTGCTCCGCCGCTTGACGCGCTCGGCGTGCCGATTATAGGCACGGATGTTGAGGCAATAGACCGCGCCGAAAACAGGGATTCGTTTGAAAAGGTTATGAGCGAGCTCGGCATCCCGCAGCCAAAGGGGCTTGCCGTAACCGACATTGAGGAAGGTGTGCGGGTTGCAGAAAGCATCGGCTATCCCGTGCTTGTACGGCCGTCATTTGTGCTCGGCGGCAGAGCCATGCAGATTGTAGCCAACGAAGAAAGCCTGCGCCATTACCTGCAAACGGCTGTTGAGATAAATACCGAGCAGCCTGTTCTTGTGGATAAATACATCATGGGCAAGGAGCTGGAGGTAGACGCTATCTGCGACGGGGACGATGTGTTCATTCCCGGAATTATGGAGCATGTTGAAAGAACAGGCGTACACAGCGGCGATTCCATCTCGATTTATCCCACCTTCTCCGTGCCTCAGACGGTTAAGGATAAAATCATTGATTATACCGTTAAGCTCGGCAAAGCCATCGATATTAAAGGGCTTTTCAATATCCAGTTTATTGCGGATAACCATGATGATGTTTATGTTATAGAGGTAAATCCGCGTTCTTCAAGAACCGTACCGTTCTTGTCCAAAGCCACCTCAATACCTATGGCGGATATAGCAACAAGAGTTATACTCGGCTCAAGCCTTAAGGAACAGGGCATCACAGAGGTGTATCCCCGTGAGAAAAAGCGCTGGTATGTGAAGGCGCCCGCATTTTCCTTCTCAAAGCTGAAGGGCATGGATACATATCTTTCGCCCGAAATGAAGTCAACGGGCGAGGCGATAGGGTACGATAAATCCCTTACCCGCGCCCTTTACAAGGCAATTCAGGCAAGCGGAATGAATGTTTCAAACTACGGCACGGTATTGGTTACGATAGCCGATAATGACAAGCCTGCGGCACTGCCGCTTATCAAGCGCTTTTACGACCTCGGCTTCAATATAGAAGCCACCGAGGGCACGGCGAAATTCCTTAAAAAGCACGGAATCCGTACACGCGTGCGCGCAAAGCTTACGCTGGATGACAGTGACGAGATTTTAATGGCGCTTCGTCAGGGGCATATCTCTTATGTTATCAATACGATAGATATCAGCCACGGAGACAGCCATTCGGACGGCTCGGAGATTCGCCGCGCCGCCGTTGAAAACAATGTTACCATGTTCACTTCCCTTGACACCGTTAAGGTTCTTCTTGATGTGCTTGAGGAGATTACGCTCGGCGTGTCCACCATAGACGCGGAGTAAAGATTCTTTCGGAGTAATTTCAATGTATAAAAACAGCGAATATTTGATTAAATCGAATAAGCAGCTCGCGCCCGGCGTTTTTGAAATGCGCCTTGAGGGCGATACGGCTTTTATAACAGCGCCGGGGCAGTTTATAAATATCCGCCTTTCGGGCAGATTTCTCCGCCGCCCGATCTCTGTGTGCGATTACGGCGATAACGAAATTGTTATTATCTATAAGGTCGTGGGTGAGGGCACAAAGCAAATGTCGTCGCTTGCCCCCGGTGCGGAGCTCGACTGCTTAACGGGTCTCGGCAACGGATTTGATATATCAAAATCAAAAGCGCCCCTGGTCATCGGCGGCGGCGTGGGCGTGCCTCCGCTCTATCATTTAACAAAGCGCCTTTTGGCAGACGGGCAGAAGCCCGTTGTGATCCTCGGCTTTAATAAAAAAGAAGAGATTTTTTACGAAAACGAGTTCAAGGCGCTCGGCGCGCCGGTTGTGATTGCCACCGCAGACGGCTCTTACGGCGTCAAGGGGTTCGTTACGGACGCTATGCCGGAGGAATATGATTATTTTTATACCTGCGGACCGATGCCGATGTTCAGAGCCATTGAAGCAAAAGTAAAAACCTCCGGGCAATACAGCTTTGAGGAAAGGATGGGCTGCGGCTTCGGCGCGTGCATGGGCTGCTCCTGCAAAACCAAGTACGGCAGCAAGCGCATATGCAAGGACGGCCCCGTCCTTGAAAGGGAGGAGATAATATGGTAGATCTTTCCGTCAATTTCTGCGGTATGCATATGGATAATCCCGTTGTTCCCGCAAGCGGCACATTCGGCTTCGGCAGGGAATTTAAGGATTTTTACGATATCAATATGCTCGGCTCGTTTTCTTTCAAGGGCACGACTAAGGACGCCAGATTCGGCAACCCCACGCCGCGTATCGCCGAGTGCGCGGAGGGCATGATAAATTCCGTAGGTCTTCAAAATCCGGGTGTGCACCATGTTATTGAGCATGAACTGCCCGAAATGAAGGCGTATTTTGATAAAAAGGTCATAGCCAATGTAAGCGGCTTTTCCGTTGACGATTTTGCGTATACCTGCGAGCTGCTCGATAAGCAGGAGCAGGTAGGTATGCTGGAGGTCAATATCAGCTGCCCCAATGTACACGGCGGCGGAATGAGCTTCGGCACGGACCCGGCTTGCGCGGCAGAGGTGACAAGGGCGGTCAAAGCCGTTACCGAAAAGCCCGTTGTTGTGAAGCTTTCGCCCAATGTAACGGATATCGTCGCCGTTGCCAAGGCGTGCGAGGAAGCGGGGGCGGACGGTCTGTGCCTTATCAACACCTTGCTCGGCATGCGTATAGATATTAAAAAGCGCGCCCCGGTGATTGCAAATAAAATGGGCGGCTTTTCCGGCAAAGCGGTTTTCCCCGTAGCCGTCAGAATGGTCTATCAGGTTTCCAAGGCGTGCGGGATCCCGGTCATGGGCTGCGGCGGGGTGAGCAGCGCGCAGGATGTTGTGGAAATGATGATGGCGGGCGCCACCGCCGTTCAGGTCGGCGCGGCGAATCTTGTTGACCCGTTTGCCTGTAAAAAAATCATAGAGGAGCTGCCGCGCGTATGTCGGGAGCTCGGTATTGATAAAATAAGCGATATTATAGGAGTGGTGGAATAATGGGAAAAGATGTTATCATAGCGTGTGATTTCAGCAGTAAAAAAGCGGCGTTTGATTTCCTTGATCAATTTCAGGAGGAAAAGCCGTTTGTAAAAATCGGAATGGAGCTTTATTATGCGGAGGGCCCGTCCATAGTAAAGGAAATCAAAGCAAGAGGGCATAAGATCTTTCTGGATTTGAAATTGCACGATATCCCGAATACTGTTAAAAAAGCCATGAGCGTGCTCCGTGATCTTGATGTGGATATGACGAACCTTCACGCCGCGGGCACAATCGAAATGATGAAAGCCGCTGTTGAGGGCTTAACAAGGGCGGACGGCACCAGACCCATACTTATCGCCGTAACGCAGCTGACCTCCACAAGCGAGGAAAGAATGCAGCGCGAGCTGCTTATTGACGCGTCTATAAACGATACGATTGTGAAATACGCGCAAAACGCAAAAGAGGCCGGGCTTGACGGCGTTGTGTGCTCGCCGCTGGAATCGGGCATGGTAAAGGCTGCCTGCGGCGGGGATTTTGTTACCGTTACTCCCGGCGTCAGATTTGCTGACGGGGATGTAGGCGATCAGGTGCGCGTTACAACGCCCGAAAAGGCTAAAGAAATCGGCTCCGATTACATTGTTGTAGGCAGACCGATCACGCAGGCGGAGGACCCTGTTGCCGCTTACCGCCGCTGTGTTAAAGAATTTGTTGACTGAGGAGAAAAAATATGGAAGGCTATAAAAAAGAGTTTATTCGGTTCCTTGAGGACGCGGGCGTTTTGAAATTCGGTGATTTCACAGCCAAAAGCGGCAGAAAGATACCTTATTTTATAAATGCCGGCGATATCAAAACGGGCGAGCAGATACAAAAGCTCGGCGAGTTTTACGCAAAGGCGTATTTTGAAAAACTGGGCAAAAAGAAAGCCGTGCTTTACGGCCCCGCGTATAAAGGTATTCCGATTGCCGTTTCCGTTGCCGTTGCGCTTGCAAATCACGGCCTTGATGTTCCGTTCTTCTTTAACAGAAAAGAGGAAAAGGACCACGGCGAGGGCGGTGTTTTTGTAGGCTACAAGCCGGGCGCCGGCGAAGAGATCGTCATCGTGGAGGATGTTGTAACCGCAGGCACGGCAATCAGGGAAAGCATGTCCATTCTTTCAAGCCTGGAGGGCGTTAAGGTGTCCGCTGTTTTCGTTATGGTAGACAGAAAGGAAAAGGGCTTAACAGATAAATCCGCCATAGCGGAGGTAGGGGAGGAATACGGCTTCCCGGTCTATTCCGTTGTGGATGTATACGATATCATTGCGTATCTTGAGGAAGACGACTGCAACCGTGAAAATGTGGAGCGTATAAAGAAATATCTTGAAATAAACGGAGCCAAGGAATAAGAAAGGGGCTTTTAAATGCGTCATTTGCTTGATACTACCGATCTGTCCGTAGAAGAAATAAATGATATCATAGC
Source organism: uncultured Bacteroides sp. (assembly GCA_964405895.1). Classification (GTDB taxonomy): domain Bacteria; phylum Bacillota; class Clostridia; order Oscillospirales; family Acutalibacteraceae; genus Eubacterium_R. The sequence goes on from CAYOPQ010000016.1 coordinate 15,412, forward strand.
TCTTGCAGACGATATTATTGCAAACAAAAAAGAGTATGCAAAGCTGTGCGAGGGAAAGAAGCTTGCAACTCTGTTTTTTGAGCCGAGTACAAGGACAAGGCTTTCGTTCGAGGCGGCAATGCTTGAGCTCGGCGGCAGCGTTCTCGGATTTTCAGAGGCAAACTCCTCATCTGCTTCCAAGGGCGAAACAGTTGAAGATACAATCCGCGTTGTTTCCTGCTATGCGGATATAATCGCCATGCGCCATCCTGTTGAGGGCGCCCCCAAGGTTGCCTCATACACATCACTGGTACCCGTTATCAATGCAGGCGACGGCGGCCACAGCCATCCCACGCAGACCATGACGGATTTGCTTACCATACACAGGGAAAAGGGCTCGCTTGAGAACCTTACAATCGGCCTTTGCGGAGATCTTAAATTCGGCAGAACGGTGCACAGCCTTGTAAAAGCCATGAGCAGGTATAAAAATATTAAATTCGTGCTGATTTCGCCCAAGGAGCTTTCCGTTCCCGATTATATCAAATCCGATTATCTTGAGGCAAACGGTATTCCTTATACGGAGGTTGAAAATATGGAGGCTTTAATGCCTCAGCTTGATATCCTGTATATGACCCGCGTGCAGAGGGAAAGATTCTTTTCCGAGGACGAGTACCTGAAGCATAAAGACGCTTTTATCCTTGACCTTAAAAAGCTTGAGAACGCAAAGCGTGATCTCAGCATATTGCACCCGCTGCCTCGTGTAAACGAGATCGCGCGGGAGGTGGATGCGGACCCGCGTGCCAAATATTTCGAGCAGGCGATGAACGGCAAATATATAAGAATGTCGCTTATAATAACATTACTTAGATGGGCGGGGGTGCTTGAATGAGAATAGATAAAATCGAAAACGGCTATGTGCTTGACCATATTTCGGCAGGCAGCGGCATGAAGGTGTATAAGGCGCTGGGGCTTGAAAATGAGAAATGCCAGGTCGCCATTATCCAGAACGCAAAAAGCAAAAAGCTTGGCGTAAAGGATATCATAAAGGTAAATGCGCTCATAGAACTTGATTTTGATGTGCTCGCCTTTTTGGATAAGAATATCACCGTAAATATCATAAAGGACGGCGTCGCAAGCAAAAAAAGCCTTACGCAGCCGAAAAGGATCGTCAATGTAGCCAAATGCCCCAATCCCCGCTGTATATCCAATGTTGAAGAGGGCGTGAATTACGAATTTGCGTTGACGGATCATAAAGGCACATACCGCTGTATTTATTGCGAAACAAAAATAAAGTAATTTTAAAAGGGTTCCCGTTTTTCGGAAACCCTTTTTGTTTTGAATATTATCTGTGCGGCGCTTTTCAGAAAGAAACGGCTTTAAGCTTTTTTCGTATGCGCTGTAAAGCGTTGTCTATCGCTTTCGGGCTCTTATTGAGCCTCTGCCCGATTTCACCGTAGCTGCAGCCGACCAAAAATAATCTCAGCACGCTGTTTTCAAATTTTGAAAGGCTTTTGTCAAGCTGCTGCAACAGCAAGGATACGCTTTCTTCGGCAAGGAAAGCGTCCTCGGCGCTTAAGGAATTGATTTTCCCGTCAACAAATTCGCCCTCAAACGGAACAACCTCGTTTTTCGGAATATCCTTCTGCCTGTTCACTTTGCGGAGCGCCGTTTGTATGGAATTGTAAACGCAGGTATAAGCGTAGGAAAGAAAGGACGAGCCTTTTTCCGGGCTGTATGATTTTATCGCCGCCAGCAGACCGATCATTCCTTCCTGTATGAGGTCTTCGGGTTCTATCGCCGCATTCGTCCAGCCGGAAGCCGCTTTCACGGCAATATACTTGTATTTTTTGATTATGAATTCCGCCGCTCCGTTATCTCCTGTCTTGGCGCGCTCAAGAACATCGGATTCATTCAGATTATAAAATTCTTCCATTCTATCCTCCGGCTCACCATTGAAATACGATACGGCAATCCGCGTATAAACTCAAATCAATCTCTATACTATTGCGTTTAAACATTAAAACGGAATTCTACTACATCTCCGTCCTGCATTACATATTCCTTGCCCTCGCTTCTGATAAGGCCTTTTTCCTTGCATGCCGCCATTGAGCCGTTTGCCGCAAGGTCGTCAAAAGCTACAACCTCCGCTCGGATGAAGCCTCTTTCAAAATCGCTGTGGATCTTGCCCGCGGCCTGCGGAGCCTTGGTGCCTTTTTTTATAGTCCACGCGCGCACCTCTTTCTTGCCTGCGGTAAGAAAAGAGATGAGCCCCAACAGGGAATAGCTCTTTTGTATCAGCCTGTCAAGGCCGCTTTTTTCAAGTCCGAGGTCGGCAAGAAACATCTCCTTATCCGCTTCGTCAAGCATGGCTATTTCCGCCTCGGTTTCTGCGCATATTGCAAGCGTTTCCGCTCCCTCGCGCGCGGCTATGGCCTTAACCGTGTTAAAATTCTTATTGTGTTCAACGCCGTCGGCAAAATCCTCATCGCTCATATTGCAGGCGTAGATAACCGGCTTTATCGTCAGCAGGGACACTTCTTTCAGATATTCCCGCTCGTCATCCGTTATCTCAAAGCTCCGTGCCGTTTTTCCATTCTCCATATGCGCGTTGAGCCGTTCAAGAAATTCAACTTCAGAGGCAATGGATTTGTCGCCCTTCATCGCTTTCTTTCTGCTGTCTATCCTGCGGCCGAGTATATCAAGGTCGGAAAGGATAAGCTCAAGATTTATTGTTTCAATATCCCTTGACGGGTCTATGCTCCCGTCAACATGCGTAATGTCATCATCTTCAAAGCACCGAACAACATGAATTATTGCGTCCACTTCTCTTATGTGGCTCAAAAATTTATTGCCGAGCCCCTCGCCGTTGCTTGCGCCCTTAACGAGTCCCGCAATGTCAACGAATTCTATGGACGCGGGAGTAAATTTATCCGGATTGTACATTTCTGCAAGCCGGTCCAGTCTTTCATCCGGCACGCTGACCATGCCTATATTCGGTTCAATCGTGCAAAAGGGGTAGTTGGCGCTTTGGGCGCCGGCGTTTGTTATTGCGTTGAAAAGCGTGCTCTTTCCCACATTCGGAAGGCCCACGATTCCTAATTTCATATCTGCTGTCTCCTTGAATATAAGTTAAAATTGATTATAATTAGTATATCGCAAGCGGAAAGATTTGGCAAGTTCAAATTGCAGTATATTATTTTTGTATTTTTTTATTTTTTTACGGCGGCTTTTCCCTGTAAAATACACCTTGACTTTACAGAGCAAAAATACTAAAATATCTATATTATTTTAAAACATTATTTGAAATTTTTAAGCGGAGGGATTGTAATGGAATTAAACGGCTCACAGATCGTTCTTGAAGTTTTGAAGGAACAGGGCGTTGATACTGTATTCGGCTATCCCGGAGGTACAATTCTGAATATATTTGATGAATTATATAAGTACGGCGACACCTTCAACCATGTCCTTACGGCGCATGAGCAGGGAGCCTCGCACGCTGCGGACGGCTACGCAAGGGCAACGGGCAGGGTAGGCGTCTGCTTTGCAACTTCGGGCCCCGGCTCAACAAATCTTGTTACGGGCATCGCGACTGCGTATATGGATTCCATTCCGATTGTTGCCATTACCTGTAATGTCGGCACATCACTTATCGGCAGGGATTCATTCCAGGAAGTGGATATCAAAGGCATCACAATGCCTATAACAAAGCACAATTTTATGGTGCGCAGCGTTGAAGAGCTTGCGGATACCATAAGAAACGCCTTCAGAATAGCCATAAGCGGTAGAAAAGGTCCCGTGCTGGTTGATATCCCTAAGGACATTACAGCCGCTAAATGCGAATACTATCCCGCGCCGAAGCAGCAGCCGGCGGAGCCTGTCCATCCTAAAAACAGGTGCATCGAGCGCGCTGTGGAAGTGCTTAAGAACAGCAAAAAGCCGCTCATATATCTCGGCGGCGGCGCCATTTCTTCAGACAGCAGTGAAGAAATCAGGGCGTTTGCGGAAAAATTTGACTGCCCCGTGGTTTCCTCGCTGATGGGATTAGGCGCTTTTGACCATGAGCATGAGCTTTATGTAGGCCTTATCGGCATGCACGGCAGATTTGAGTCCAATAAAGCCGCGGCACAGTGCGATGTGCTTATCGCCTGCGGGGCAAGATTTTCAGACAGGGTTGCGGGCAACAGGCTTAAATTCGCCCCGAAGGCAGATGTCGTCCATATTGACATTGACCCGGCTGAAATGGATAAGAATGTTTATTCCGACTGCCATTTAAGAGGGGATCTTAAAGAGGTGCTCCCGATCCTGACCAAAATGCTGGAGCAAAGCGACCATTCCGAATGGAAGGCTGAAATCAACAGCTGGAAGCGTCCGTTTGTCCAAAATCAGATTGACGATTATGTGAACCCGCAGACTTTGATTGAGTGCATTGACGACCATACCGGTAAGGATACCATTATTGTAACCGATGTAGGCCAGCATCAGCTTTGGGCGGCGCAGTTTTATAAATTCCGTCAGCCGCGCACGCTGCTTACAAGCGGCGGCCTCGGTACAATGGGCTATTCAATGGGCGCGGCTATGGGCGCGGCTTTCGGCTGCCCCGATAAAAAAATCATCCTCTTTGCGGGGGACGGCGGCTTCCATATGAACCTCAATGAGCTCTCAACAATGGCGTCCTATAATATACCGGTAGTCATGTTCATTATGAACAATAAGGTGTTGGGTATGGTGCGCCAGTGGCAAAAGCTGTTTTACGGCAACCGCTTCGCGGATACCGACCCGAACAGAAAAACAGATTTCGTAAAGGTCGCAGAGGCGTTCGGCGTAAAGGGCTTGAGAATCGAAAATAACGCCCAGATCGAAGGCGTTGTCAAAGAGGCGCTTGCCTGTAACGGCCCCGTTGTTGTTGACTGCCGTATATCGCCCGATTCAAATGTTTTGCCGATGATTCCTCCGGGCGGCTCGTCAGACGATATTATTATGAATTTTAATTAAAAGGAGGGGTTAAATATGACTGAAAAGTTGACTTTTTCGGTTCTTGTAGATAACCAGAGCGGTGTCTTGCAGCGCGTGGCAAGCCTTTTCAGCAGAAGAGGGTACAATATAAATTCGCTTACGGTCAGCGAAACAGAAGATCCCGCGTTTTCCAGAATGACGGTTGTTTCAGAGGCTGAGACGGGCATGGCGCGCCAGATTGAAATGCAGCTCATCAAGCTTGAAATCGTTAAGAAGGTAGAGCTTTTGACCGATGAAAATTCCGTTTCCTCAGAGCTGCTGCTCCTCAAAGTCAGGGCAAGGGGAATAGAAAAGAAAAACGCCCTTCTTGAGATAAACAGAAAATACGGCGCACGAATCATAGATGTTACGCTTGAAAGCTTTACGCTTGAGCTTACGGGCAGGCCGGATACGATAGATGAATTTATAGGCGCTCTGTCCGATTTCGGTATAATCGAAATGGCAAGAACCGGCGTGACCTCTCTGGAAAGAGGTTCCGAATCCTTTTCAGAGGATTTGTAATTTTTAGAACGCTAATGGACGGAAGGTGATTATGATGGGAATGACTATGACTCAAAAAATCCTTGCAGACCATGCAGGGCTCGAAAGCGTTGTTGCCGGGCAGCTCATAAACGCAAAGCTTGATATGGTGCTCGGCAATGATGTCACTTCGCCGGTAGCCATAAATGTTATGGAAAAATACGGCAAGGATAAAATATTTGATAAATCAAGGATTTCTCTTGTTATGGACCATTTTACCCCTAACAAGGATATACAGTCCGCGCAAAACTGCAAGCAGGTAAGGGAATTTGCTTCCCGCCACGGTATTCTGCACTATTATGATGTAGGCAAAATGGGGATTGAGCATGCGCTTTTGCCGGAGCAGGGTATTGTGACTTACGGCGACTGCATTATCGGCGCTGACAGCCATACCTGCACATACGGCGCGCTCGGCGCGTTTTCAACCGGCGTCGGCTCAACCGATATGGCTGCGGGCATGGTCACCGGTATGGCATGGTTCAAGGTGCCCGCCGCAATCAAGGTGGTTATTACGGGCGAAAAGCCTGAATTTGTGTGCGGCAAGGATGTTATACTGGATATCATCGGCAGAATCGGTGTGGACGGCGCTTTATATAAAAGCCTTGAATTTACGGGCGACGGAATCAAAAATCTTTCTATGGATGACCGCCTTACCATTTCAAATATGGCGATTGAATGCGGCGCTAAAAACGGTATTTTCCCGGTGGATGAGGTTACGCTTGCGTATGTAAACGGCAGAGCGCAGCGCCCCGGTAAAATCTATGAAGCCGACGAGGATGCGGAATATGAAAGCGTGATTCATGTTTGTTTGGATACCCTGCGGCCTACCGTTGCTTTCCCGCATTTGCCCGAAAACACAAAAACAATAGACGAGGTGCCTGAAATCCGTATTGATCAGGTCGTTATAGGCTCCTGCACAAACGGCAGAATGGAGGATATGCGCACGGCTGCTTCTATTCTGAAAGGCAAAAAGGTCGCAGACGGCGTTCGCGTTATTGTTATACCCGCCACGCAGCAGATCTATCTGGACTGCATTAAAGAAGGCCTTACGGAGATCTTTGTTGAGGCGGGCGCCGTTGTTTCAACGCCCACATGCGGGCCCTGCCTCGGCGGGCATATGGGCATACTTGCCAAGGGAGAAAGGGCAGTATCCACTTCAAACAGAAATTTTGTAGGCAGAATGGGGCATACGGAGTCGGAGGTCTATCTTGCTTCTCCCGCCGTTGCCGCGGCGTCAGCCGTTGCGGGCCGTATTGCCGATCCGGCTAAGATTTAAGGAGGGTTCCTGATGGATAAAGCAAAGGGTATTGTTCATAAGTTCGGGGATAATGTTGATACAGATGTCATTATACCCGCGCGTTATCTTAATAAAAGTGATGACGCATGGCTTGCTTCCCATTGTATGGAAGATATAGATAAGGATTTTGTAAATCATGTAAAGCCGGGCGACATCATGGTTGCCGGAGCGAATTTCGGCTGCGGCTCTTCAAGGGAGCATGCGCCCATTGCCATAAAGGCAAGCGGCGTTTCATGTGTTATTGCGTCCACCTTCGCGCGTATCTTTTACAGAAATGCTATAAATATCGGCCTCGCGATTTTGGAGTGCGATGAGGCGGCTGAGGAAATCCAAAACGGCGATACCGTTGAGGTGGATTTCAATACCGGTGTGATTACCGATATCACCCTCGGCAAAACATTTCAGGCGCAGCCTTTTCCGGAGTTTATCCAAAATATCATCGCCAAGGGCGGTTTGCTGAATTCAATCGGTTGATAGGGAGATTATATAGAAATGATACTTACTGTTGATGAAAATCTGATTCAGAAATGTGCGGGCGATTCCTCCGAATATTGGTTTTCATACAAAGATTATACTATCAAAAGCATATATGAGCTTCAAGAAATCGAAAGACCTGACGGAGTCGGGCAGACGGCATATTTTGTTTCTCTCGGGCTTATCCCGTTTATAACAGTCAGCAATGAGGAAATCATGCGCGCGTTCGTAAAACAGCGCGGTTCCGCAAAGCTGAACGGTATACTCGCAAAGGTCCATTCTGATGATTTTATAGAAACCTTTTGGAAATACTTTAACGCTTATCCGGAGCTTAAGGACGGGCTGAATGAGTTTGCAGATCAATTTCTTGTTGAGCAGCTTTGCGAATGGTGCAAAGAAAACAATATAAACTATGTGCTCTGTGAGGATTTTAAAAAGCTTGTTGGATAAACCTAAAACCGCACGGCTGTGCGGTTTTTTTATTTCTTGGGAGCAATAACTTCTGCGCGTTCCGAATGATATTAACGATATGCTGAGCCGCTTTACCGCGGCTTTTTTCTGCCTGAACTTCCTATTTGCATATCATTGCATTATATGTTATACTGCTGATGTAGATTCTGTTTATCGGAGGGCTTTGATTGTCACAAACAGATAGTTATATATCAATAAAAGAGGCTGTTGAGCGGAACGGCATTTATTCGGGGCTTACCAAAGGCAATTCAATGGAGCCCTTGATTCATCACCAAAAAGATACCATCATTGTTGTAAAGCAAAACGGGCGCCTTAAAAAGTATGATATTCCCGTTTATATAAGCAGATCGGGCAAATATATCATGCACAGGGTAATCAAGGTTTGTAAAGACCATTATGTTATAGTCGGGGATAATCTGCTTACCCGCGAATATGTTACGGACGATATGGTGATAGGCGTATTAAAGGGCTTTTATAAAAACGGCAAAAAATATATAGACCTGGATACGAGCAGAGCCTATAAGCTTTATTCAAGAATTTGGGTGGCGTTTCTTCCGCTGCGCCCGCTTTATGTTTATTCTAAAAAAGCGGTCAACAAGATCAAAAGAATCATTAAACGGGGTACAAGCTCGTGAAAGAAAATATAACCGGCAGAAAATTCAAAAAAAGCGATATTTTTGTTATCAAATGGCTTTTCAATATCGGCAAAAAACAGGCATGGCGTTTAATCCTTATAGTGGCTGTCAACATCGTTTGGGCAAGTCTTTCCGTTATATTTGCCAATTTTTCAAAAAATGTTATAGACGGCGCTGTTGAATACAGGGATTTTCATTATGTCCTGAAATATGCGGTTGCGCTTTTCTGCATAATTATGCTTCAGCTTGTGCTGAATCTCACAAGCAACAGCATGTCTGAAAGATGCCGCGGCAGGCTGGATATCCTCTACAGGAAATTTATGCTGGAAGAAATCATGAAAAAGGATTATTCAAGCATTACCTCCTACCATACCGGCGAGCTTCAAAACAGGCTTTTTAACGATATTACGGTCGTTACGGACGGAATTACCTCCATCATTCCGAATACCGCCTTTTATGTGGTCAAGCTTGTCTGCGCGTTTGTTTACCTCGTCATTATAAATAAGATATTCGCGCTCATCTTCCTTGCGGGCGGTTTTCTTGTGCTTGTTTGTATGCAGGTTTTCAGAAAACCGCTTAAAAAGCTGCATAAGGAGGTGCAGGAAACAGAGGGCGCAACACGCTCGTTTTTTCAGGAGAGCGTCATCAATCTGCTTGTTGTAAAATCCTTTTCCGCGGAAAAAAGGATAGGCGAAACCGCAGATGTGCTTCAGGAGAAAAATTTTAAGGCAAGAATGAAGCGCCGGTTTATGAATATCGCCTCAAACGCGGGCATTTCATCTGTATTCAATATAGGTTATGTTTTCGCGCTCACCTTCGGTGCCATGGGGCTTCTCGGCTTCGGCGGGCTGGATATAACATACGGCACGGTTACCGCGATGCTTCAGCTTGTCAATCAGGTTCAGGGCCCGTTTGCAAGCTTATCCGGTATACTGCCGCGGTATTATTCGGTTATTGCCTCCGCCGAACGGCTTATGGAGATTTCAAATCTTCCGAACGAAAGGGAGAGCAACGGCGAGGATATTGATATTAAAAGCGTATACGATAAGCTTGAATCCATAGAATTTTCCGGCATAACCTTTAAGTATGACAGAGATATTATTTTGGACAGCACCTCTCTGTCGGTCAAAAAAGGCGATTTTATTGCCGTTACCGGGATTTCTGGTATAGGCAAAAGCACCCTTTTAAAGCTGCTGCTCGGCGTTTTGAATGTCAAAGAGGGCGAAATATATCTCAATACAGCGGACGGCAGGATAACCGTGGATAAGCATACCAGACGGCTGTTCGCCTATGTTCCGCAGGGCAATATGATCTTATCGGGCTCAATACGGGATAATCTCACGTTTATCCATAATGATGTAACGGAAGAGGAAATTGAAAACGCAGTTAAAATTTCATGCGCCGATACATTTATAAAAGAGCTGCCGCAGGGCATAGATACGGTTATCGGTGAAAAGGGGCTTGGGTTATCCGAAGGCCAGGTCCAGCGCCTCGCCATTGCAAGGTCCATGCTCAGCGGCTCTCCCGTCCTGCTTTTGGATGAGGCAACCTCGGCGCTGGATGAAGATACGGAAAAGGCGTTTTTGATGAACCTGAAGAAGATGAAAAATGTTACCTGCATTATTGTCAGCCATAAAAAAGCGGCGCTTGATATATGCAATAAGCATGTCAGAATAGAAAATTCTAAAATAATAAGCGAGGTGAATGAGAATGCTTACTGATTTCGCAAAAAGAATAGACAAGAGCTGCCCGCTTTCCGAATATCCGCGCCCGCAGTTCAAACGAAACAGCTACATAAATCTTAACGGGATGTGGCGCTGCGCGTTTACGAACAGCAGCAGGCTGCCGGCTGAATATTCGTACGATATTTTAGTGCCGTTTTCACCGGAAACCCCTCTTTCCGGCGTAGAAAGAGTTTTGAAGCCGGATGAATTTCTGCACTATGAAAGGTATTTTGATCTAACGCCGGATTTCAATAAGGGCAGGGTGTTTATTCATTTCGGCGCGGTCGATCAGATTTGCGAGGTCTTTGTAAACGGGATTTCCGCCGGCAGGCATACGGGCGGCTACACGCCTTTTTCGTTGGAGATAACGGATCTGATCAAAGAAAAGGATAACCGCCTGAATGTTACCGTACAGGATTATTCGGATACAAAGGAATATTCGCGCGGCAAGCAGAGGCTGCACAGGGGCGGCATATGGTACAGCCCCCAGAGCGGCATTTGGCAAACCGTTTGGCTTGAAAGCACGCCTGAGGCATATTTGCATCATGTAAAGATTACGCCGGATTATGACAGAGAACAGGTCCGTTTTGACTTTGAAGCGGACGCAGAGGTGCTCACCTCCGTATATGACGGCGACGAGCTGATTGCTGAAACTAAAGAAAACACCGTAAAAATTCCGAATTTCAAATCATGGTCGCCGGAGAGTCCGTTCCTTTATAAAGTTATCTTTGCCTGCGGCAAGGACCGCGTCAGCTCCTATTTCGGAATGCGTAAATTTTCAACCGGCACGGATGCAAACGGCATTGAAAGGCTGTTCTTGAATAATAAGCCGTATTTTCATAACGGCTTGCTTGATCAGGGCTACTATCCGGACGGCTTTCTCACGCCTCCGTCAAACGAAGCAATGGAGTTTGATGTAAAAACCGTAAAGGAAATGGGCTTTAATATGCTGAGAAAGCATATCAAGATAGAGCCCATGCTTTGGTACCATTACTGCGATGTTAACGGTATCCTTGTTTGGCAGGATATGGTCAACGGCGGCGGCAGCTACGGGCTTGAGATTTCCGTTTTGCCGTTTATCGGCGTCAACCTTGACGATAAGAATTATAAGACCTTTAAGCGCAAAGACGCGGCGCAGCGGGAAAGCTATTACAGAGAACTGAAAGAGATGTTAGAAGCCTTGTATAATTGCCCGTGTATCGCCCTGTGGGTGCCGTTCAACGAGGGCTGGGGGCAGTTTGACAGCGCCAAGGCATATGAGCTGATTAAAGCTTATGATTCAACCAGAACGGTTGATTCCGCCTCCGGGTGGCATGACCGCGGCGTTACCGATGTGATTTCAAAGCATATCTATTTCACGCCTATAAAGGTCAAAAAAGGCGGTAAGCCCTATGTGCTTTCTGAGTTCGGCGGCTTTTCCCACCGTGTAAAGGGGCATACTTTTAATCATAAAATGTTCGGCTATAAAATATACGGCTCCTGTGAAAGCCTTGCAAAGGCATACAAAAAAACCTTTGAAAAGGTTATAATACCGCAAATCAAAACAGGCTTGTCGGCAACGGTATATACGCAGCTTACGGATGTTGAGGATGAGCTCAACGGTCTGCTCACCTACGACAGAAAGGTAGAAAAAATACCGAAGGAGCTGCTTAAAAATATAAATGAAAGGGTTAAACTTTGATGGATCAGTTAAAATGCAGGGACGGCGTTAAAGCCGTTATCAAAACCAATTTGGGAGATATGGAATTTGTGCTTTTTCCGCAGATCGCGCCCAAGGCGGTAGAAAACTTTGTTACGCATTCTGAAAACGGCTATTATAACGGCATTGTTTTTCACAGAGTCATAAAGGATTTTATGATTCAGGGCGGCGACCCCACCGCAACGGGAATGGGCGGCGAATCTGTATTCGGGCACAGCTTTGAGGATGAATTCAGCCTGGACGCAAGAAATTATTACGGCGCGCTTTCCATGGCGAACGCCGGGCCGAATACGAACGGAAGTCAGTTCTTTATTGTGCAGGCTAAATCCGTGCCGGATAGTATGCTCGCTCAAATGGAGCAGCTTAAGGATAACGGCTTCCCGCAGGCGGTTATAGATAATTATAAAGCGGTCGGCGGTACTCCGTGGCTTGATTTCCACCACACGGTTTTCGGCCAGCTTACGGAGGGCTCCGATGTGCTTGACGCCATCGCCGGTGTGCAATGCGGCGCAAACGATAAGCCCGTTGAAGATGTTGTTATCCGCAATATAGAAATCACCCGTTGATTATAAAAAAATAAAGCAGTCGTTTCGGCTGCTCAGGCTGTCGATAAAGTCGTCCGGAGCGCACGGGACTTATAGTTTCGTGTTTGTCGGAAATATGTAATAGTTTTTAACAAGTCTGTTTTAAACAAAATGAATTTTAAAACCATTTATATGCAATAATAATTAAAAACCGCACAACCGTGCGGTTTTTGTGCTTTCCGCCTTTTGTGAGCTGCCGGAAACCGAATACAATATGGTTTTAAACGGCTGCTTTGCGCGCGTGCTGTGTTAAAAATTTCGGCATACGCAAGTATGCCTGCAATTTTATGCCTTGCCCGCACATAAATCATCTCGTTTAAAACTGCCTTGCACTGAAAATGCTTGCGGCGTGGATGCGTTTTTGCTTTTGAAACGGCAGATGGGCTGTCGCCCATCAAAGGTGAAAAAGTGAAAAATCGCCGCGCCGGTGCATTTTCAGCATATCGGATTCGATTTTCGGCAGCTAAGGGCAGTACCTCTGTACGGCACCCGCTCACAAAATGCGAAATCCGAATCGATTTCTCGGCAGCCTATTTATTTTTTTTGGCTTTCGGTTTTGACAATTTATTCGCTTGCGTGATTTTATAA
>CAYOPQ010000017.1:0-7859 GCA_964405895.1 uncultured Bacteroides sp.
CGCTGCGCGGAGCTGTTTTTACAGCCCCGCTTTTTTGTGTTCGGTTCACGAAAAAAGCCGAAGCTTAAAACAAGCTTCGGCTTTGATTGATCTGTTCAGGAAAACAGCGCCCAAATGCCCACTGTAAGACCGCTGCCGGCAAGAAGCACGGCAAGTATTACGGCTGTGATTTTTACCCATTTTCTACCGTACATTTTTATGCCTCCGTGTTCATTATCGTATCCGCCGCAACAATCAGCTTGCCGGCTTTTGCGCCCGCGCTTTCCTTGGAATCGCCTATAGCGGTGATATATGCCTTTATCTTGGGCTCGGTGCCGCTTGGGCGCACGATAAGCCCGCTGCCGTCCTTTGCCTTATAGGCAAGCACATTTGACACAGGCAGGTCTATTTTGCTTTCAGCGCCGGTTTCAAGGTCTTTTGCAGTGCTCGTCATATAATCCGATATAAAAGTTACGGGAGCGCCTGCAAGGCTTTCGGGCGGCTCGGCGCGCAGCTTATCCATGATGCCCTGCATGATTTTCATACCGGCGGCGCCGGTGAATTCATAGCTCTTCACCGTGTTGAAGTAATAGCCGTATTCGGCGTAAATACCGTCCATAACCTCCAGCAGGGTTTTGCCCTGCGTTTTGTAATAAGCCGCCATCTCGCAGATGAGCATAGATGCCACAACGGCGTCCTTGTCCCTCGCGTGCGTACCGGCAAGATAGCCGTAGGATTCCTCAAAGCCCATGATAAAATCTTCCGCTCTGCCCTGCGCTTCAAGCTGCGTAATCAACTCGCCGATATATTTAAAACCGGTAAGCACATTTTTAAAGGTGCAGCCGTATTTCTCTGCTATCTCCTGCGCAAGATCGGTTGAAACAAAGGATTTGGCGGCAACCGCGTTTTCGGGCAGCGTGCCGTTCGCTTTCTTTTGAGAGAGCAGGTATTCAAGCAGCATCGCGCCCACCTCGTTGCCGGTCATAAGCTCAAAGCTTCCGCTTCCGTTATTGACGGCAATGCCCACTCTGTCGCAGTCAGGGTCGGTCGCCAGCAGAATATCCGCTTCGTGTGTCTCCGCCGCCTTCAGCGCAAGCTCAAACGCCTGCCGTATTTCGGGGTTCGGATAGGGGCAGGTGGGGAAATTCCCGTCCGGATTTTCCTGCTCCGGCACAACATATATATCCTGAACGCCTATTCTGTTCAGAATTTCACGCACCGGCTTGTTGCCCGTGCCGTTCAGCGGGGTGTAGATGACCTTTAAGCCCGCCTTTTCGCATATTCCGGGATTGACGCACTGCTTTTGAACCTCGTCAAGGAAGCTGTCTATAACCTCCTGCCCCATATATTCAATCAGCCCGCAAGCCACAGCCTCGTCAAAATCCATTGTTTTAATGCCGGTAAAATAATCCACCTTTTTTATGTATTCATAGGTTTCCGCGGCTTCCTCGTCCGTCATCTGGTAGCCGTTGTGGTCGTAGCATTTGTAGCCGTTGTATTTTGCGGGATTGTGGGAGGCGGTGAGTATAATACCGCCCTGGGTTTTAAAACGCCGGATTGCGTATGAAAGGCAGGGCGTGGGCTCAAGCTCCTTGAAAAGATATACTTTGATACCGTTTGCGGCAAGCGTTTTGGCGGCTTCCGTTGAAAAATAGCCGCTTTTTATTCTTGAATCATAGCCGATTGCGCAGGACGGGGCTTCGTAATGCGCGTTCAGAAAATCCGCAAGCCCCTGGGTGGCTCTGCAAACCGTGTAATAATTCATTCTGTTTGTGCCGGCGCCTATGATACCGCGCAGGCCGGCGGTGCCGAATTCAAGCTCGGTATAAAATCGGTCGTTGATCTGCTCCTCGTCGCCCGCAATGCTTTCAAGCTCGGCAATGAGGTCCGGGTCCTCTGCGGCGCAGGCAAGCCATTGCCTGTAAAGTTCCTTTATTTCCATAAAATCACTCCCTGGTACTATTTTGGTATAGTTTTATTGTAAACGGAATAAAAAGCATTGTCAATAATATGCCGTTTAAACATTTTATTAATTTGACCGGTGTGTTTCGGCTTGCAGTCTGCTTTCCGATTTAGTATACTATAATTAGTCTAATTTTATATCCGCATTTTTGCGGTGCGAAAGCAGGTGCGTTTATGTTTGCAAAGGCGAAAAGTCTCGGAATATACGGTATGGACGCGTTTTCCGTCGTCGTAGAGGCGGACCTCAGTAAAGGTCTGCCCAGATTTGATATAGTAGGGCTGCCGGACGCGGCTGTAAAGGAAAGCCGTGAACGCGTGCGAGCCAGCATAAAAAACTGCCGCTATGAATACCCGGTTTCGCGCATAACGGTAAATATCGCTCCGGCGGATATAAAGAAAGAGGGCCCGCTTTATGACCTGCCCATCTTTATAGCGGTGCTTGCCGCAGCAGGGCAGATCAAGGGCAGCATAGACGATTACGCTTTTGTCGGCGAATTGTCCCTGGACGGGGAAATCCGCCCCTGCAACGGTATTCTGCCCATGCTTCTGAAAGCGAGGGAGGAGGGAATACCCGCCGTTTTTATTCCGTATGAGAATAAAACGGAGGCGGGCGCCGTAAACGGAATTGATGTTTTTGCCGCAAAAAATATTTTTGAGGTCATACGCCACATCAGCGGCGAGGAAAGGCTGGAGCCGTGCTTCACTTCCGTTTCCGAGCTGGCAACCTATGACGCCGCGCTTGATTTTGCCGATGTAAAAGGGCAGGCAGACGCGAAACGCGCGCTTGAGATCGCCGCGGCAGGCGGGCACAACTGTATAATGGTAGGCCCGCCCGGCACCGGTAAATCCATGCTTGCAAAGCGCCTTCCGTCTATTCTTCCGCAAATGACCTTTGACGAGGAGCTTGAAACCACAAAAATATATTCCATAGCCGGCGAGCTCCCGCCGGGCGTCCAGCTGATTACAAGCAGACCGTTCAGGAGCCCGCATCACACCATTTCCGCGCAGGGGCTTACGGGCGGCGGGCAGAATCCGCGCCCGGGCGAGATAAGCCTTGCCCATAACGGCGTGCTTTTTATGGATGAATTCCCGGAGTTTGACAGGCGCGCAAAAGAGGCGCTGCGCCAGCCGCTGGAGGACGGTAAAATCACGATATCCCGCAGCTCCGGCACGGTTTCGTACCCGTCCAGCATAATGGTCGTGGCGGCGATGAACCCTTGCCCGTGCGGCTATCTCGGCCACCCTGCAAGAGAGTGCGTATGCACCGAGGCGGCGCGCAGAAGATACCGCGATAAGGTCAGCGGCCCGATTCTGGACAGGATTGATATACATATTGAGGTTGAACCCGTTGATTACGAGCGGCTTTCCTCAAAGAATAAAGAGGAGAGCTCGGCGGCTATACGGGAAAGGGTGAACCGCGCGCGCGAAATACAGAGAGAACGCTTTGCGGGCACAGGCATTACCTGCAACGCGAAAATGACCCCGGCTATGACGCGTGCATTCTGCATTCTGACCACGGAAGCGGAAAATCTGCTTAAGCTCAGCTTTGAAAAGCTGGGGCTTTCGGCGCGGGCGTATGACAAGATACTGCGCATAGCCCGTACAATAGCCGACCTTGATGAAAGCGAGAATATTGAGCTTTCCCATGTTGCGCAAGCCGTTCAGTACAGAAGTCTGGACAGAAAATACTGGTCTGAATAAAGCGCGTACCCAAATATATATTCAGTGAAAAACAAAAAGCTGATAAGCACTCCGGCAAGTATACCGGCTTTGGTGCTCATCAGCTTTTTTCAGCGCTGTTTTAAATTTTTATGTAAATCATGCTTTGCTTAGCTGGCCTCATATTCAAATACAAGCACCTCGGAAGTGCCGAAGTATTTTTCAACAAGCGGCGTAAGCGTATCCTCGTCGCTGTAATCGGTGGAGCTTATCTCAAGCACCGCTTCATTAAAGCTTTCGGAATAATCATCTGATTTATCAAAGGCAAAGCCGTATGAAATAGTAGCCAGCACGCTGTTTAAAACGGTATAGCTTTCATATCCGCTGAATGCGTAGAGGTTAAAATCATCAATTACAACGGCGTCGATTTCGCCCGCATCAAGCGCGGCAAACGCGTCCTCGGCGGAATCATACTGCGTTACCGACGCAAGCGCGTCCTTCACTGCGGTATTTTCGTCCAGAGCCGAAACAGCCGCGTCCGAAACAACGCCCGCATTTGCGCCCGCAAGCGAATTGTAATCGCTAATCGCGCTTGAAGAGGGCACAACGGTAACGATGTTGTTCTGTATAATATCGGAGCTCCAGCTGTAATCCTCGTTCATGGTGCCGGTGTCCTTGTGGACGGCGCAATAGATTATGGCGCTGTATTCATTGCCCTCGGAATCGGTATACGCCGTATCCTCGCCGAGGCGGTAGCCCTCGTCCACTTTAACAAACTGGTAATTATCGTAATCGCCGCAAAAGATATCAAAGGTGGCGGCGATAAGCTCTGCGTCAAATCCGGTAATATTGCCGTCCTCATCCGTATAAAGGAACGGCTCTACCTCTTCTGTATACGCTATGAGCATTGTGGTGTCGGTGATCGCAGCGTCTTCGCTTGAAGAGCAGCCCGCAAATAAAGACATTATAAGCGCGGCGCAAAGTAAAACACTTAAAATTTTCATTGGTTTTTTCAACGAATACCCCTCCTAAAGGAAAAACAAATCAATCAATAATGTAATTTTAAAACAAAATCACATCAAAGTCAATATAAATCATTATATGCCGAGCGGCATATTTTAAAAAGCGTGGGAAATATGTAAAAAATGCACAAAAAGAAATGCGGGATAACAGTGAGATTGACAAATCCATATTATAGTATTAAAATAGCATAGAATAATAAAAACGGAGATTTTGAAAATGACTTTGGAAAGAATTCATAAAGCGGCGCAGGTTTTAAAGGAAGTTATCAGGGAAACAGATATGATATACGCGCCCAATATGAGCAAATGCGCAGAAATCTATCTGAAAACAGAGAACCTTCAGGTTACGGGTTCGTTTAAGGTAAGAGGCGCGTATTTTAAAATCAGCCAGCTTTCTGATGAAGAAAAGCGCCGCGGCGTGATCGCCTGCTCTGCCGGTAACCATGCCCAGGGCGTTGCCCTTGCCGCCACAAGAAACGGAATAAAAAGCATTATCTGCCTGCCGGACGGCGCGCCGATCTCAAAGGTGGAGGCAACAAAGCGTTTCGGCGCGGAGGTGTGTATGGTAAAGGGCGTTTATGACGACGCTTATAATAAAGCTACGGAGCTTAGGGATAAAGAAGGCTATACATTCATACACCCGTTTGACGACGAGGATGTTATCGCGGGGCAGGGAACCATAGGTATTGAAATCATGGAGCAGCTTCCGGACGCGGATGCGGTAGTGGTGCCGATAGGCGGCGGCGGGCTGATTTCCGGCGTTGCGTATGCGATAAAGCAAATCAATCCCAAATGCAGGGTATACGGCGTTCAGGCGCAGGGCGCGCCGAGCATGCTCAGATCTGTGGACGACGGTAAAATAGAAACTCTGCCGGCAGTGCAGACCATTGCGGACGGTATTGCCGTTAAAACGCCGGGCGATCTTACATATGACATGGTAAGCAAGTATGTGGACGGTATTTTTACCGTTTCCGATGATGAGATCGCGCTTGCAATACTGACCTTGATTGAGCAGCAAAAGCTTGTGGCGGAGGGCGCGGGCGCCGTTCCGGTTGCGGCTGTGCTTGCCGGTAAGATACCGCATATTGAAGGCAAAAAGGTCTGCTGCCTTGTTTCCGGCGGCAATATTGATGTTACCATACTTTCAAGGGTCATTGAAAGAGGGCTCAAAATGAGCGGCAGAACGGCGAATATCACGATCGCGCTTTCAGACAAGCCGGGCCAGCTTGCGGAGGTTTCCAAGCTGATCTCTCAAACCGGCGCCAATGTTACAAGCGTCAATTATGACAGCACGGACCTTGATATGAATATAACCGATTGCTATTTGCGCATAGGCGTGGAAACAAGGGACTACGCGCATATCGTTGCAATCAAAAAAGCACTTAAAGACGCGGGCTTCGAGGTCTGCGAATAATAAATAAACTAAAACCGAAAGGATGTTTGTTATGGAATTTGTTTCAACAAAGAATGCGCCGGGCGCAATCGGGCCTTACAGCCAGGCGGTAAAGGCGAACGGAATGCTTTTTACAAGCGGGCAGATCGCGATAAACCCGGAAACGGGAAATGTAGAGGCGGACACCATAGAGGGGCAGGCAAAGCAGGTTTGTGAAAACCTTAAAGCGCTTTGCGAGGCGGCAGGAACAAGTATTGACAATACGGTAAAAACCGTTTGCTTCCTTGCCGATATGAACGATTTTGCCGCGTTTAACGAGGTGTACGCGCAGTATTTTACAAGCAAGCCGGCAAGGAGCTGTGTTGCGGTTAAAACGCTGCCGAAAAATGTTCTCTGCGAGGTTGAGCTGATCGCGCAGCTGTAAAACGCTGTATTCAAATTATACAGACGCGGGAATATGCTTTCGCATGAAAACCGAATTCTATGCACGGTGGTGTGCGTTTTATTCCTTATAATATTTTATATAAAGCTTAAGGGGGCTGCCTCAATTATTCTGAGGCAGCCCCCTGATTTATTTGTTTTTCTATATTTTAGTCGCCGGTGGATTCGGTAAGCGTACATTCCACATCAAACGTGGTTATCTGGTTGTTTTCAATCCGCGCTATCGTCAGCGTGATCGTATCACCGGGACTGCACTCGGCAAGCAGGGAGGTCATAATATCCGTACTCGTAAGCGTTTCTCCGTTTACGGCAACGATCATATCGTATTCCTGAACATCCTTGCTCGCAAGGTCTGAATCAGAATTGATTTCGTTGATGACCATCGTTCCGTTCGCGTCGGAATAGCCGAGCGCTTCAAGAGCGTTCAGAATAGCGGTGGCGTTTGAATAGCTTTCAATGCTGGTATAGGTTATGCCGATCTGCGCCCTGCCCTCAACATAACCGTATTGGATAAGGCTGTTGGCTGTTGCAACCGCCGTGTTGCTGGGCACTGCAAAACCCATGCCCTCGTATTCCGTAGAGGCGATTTTAGAGGAGTTTACGCCGATTACCTGGCCGCTCATGTTAAAGAGCGCGCCGCCGCTGTTGCCGGGGTTGATCGCGGCGTCCGTCTGTATACATTCCTGGTCGTAGCCGATGCTGGATGATATGGGCCTTGAAACGGCTGAAACATAGCCGCTCGTTACGCTGTTCAGGAACTCAAGACCGCCGGGGCAGCCTATGGCAACTACCTGTTCGCCGACAACTACAGAATCCGAATCCGCAAATTCCGCAACCTGAAGCCCGGTTTCGGTTATTCTTAAAACGCCTATATCCGTCTGGCTGTCATAGCCCACCATGGTGGCTTCGTATTCGTCGCCGTTATTGAGCGTAACGGTAAAGCTTGAACCGTCGCTTATAACATGGGCGCAGGTCATGATATAGGTGTAATCCCCGTCCTCAAGCATGATAATGCCGGAGCCTTCGCCCGAAAGCGTCCGCTCACTGGATGAATCGGAGCTGCTTCCGTAGCTGGAGAAATAGTCGTAAGAGCTGGATTCAGTGTATACGGAAATGCCTACGCAGCAATCCATGAAGTTTTCCGCAATGCCGGCAACCGTGTAATTGCCGTCGCTGTCCGTTGTGGCAACATTGTCGGTGCTCTCCTGTATCTGCGCGCCTGCGGAAGAAGTGGTGCTCTCGTCTGTAGTGTCGCTTTGAGAATCGCCTGTAGCGGCAACCACAATACCGATTACCGCCGCGATAACGCAAACGGCGATCACAACGGCAATAATAATGCCTGTTTTATTTTTCTTAGGCTTTATCGGATTGCCGAAAGCGTCGTATTCCACCTGCTTTTGCTT
>CAYOPQ010000017.1:7959-27991 GCA_964405895.1 uncultured Bacteroides sp.
TTTTCTTAGGCTTTATCGGATTGCCGAAAGCGTCGTATTCCACCTGCTTTTGCTTCTTTGCTTTTTTGTTCTGCGGCGCGGCCTCCTGCTGTGCGCCGTTCTGCTGGCTTTGCGCGTAATTCCCCGCGCCGTACTGCTGGTTCTGCGTATAGCTTCCGGCGCCGTACTGCTGATTTTGCGTATAATTCCCCGCGCCGTTTTGCTGCGCTTCGTTGTAATTGTATCCCTGATTTCCCGGTGCCTGATAGTAATTTGTGTTATTGCCGCTTTGGCCGGTGTAGGAATAGTGGTAAGTTGTGTCGTTTTCGTTTGCCGAAGCGTCCTGAGAAGGATTTTGGTAAGCTTTTTCCTGACTGCTTCCGTTTTCCGGGGCGGTGTTTTCATTCGGTGCGTAACCATTGCTTTGAAAATCGTTTCCCATCGTCTTTCCTTCATCGCTTTCGGCTTGGCTGCCGCTTTCCGGTGCGGTGTTCTCATCCGGTGTGTAACCGTTGTTCTGATAATCGTCGTTCATTATCTTTTCTCCTTTAAATATACTGGGCTGAACTGCTTCGGCAGGGTGAATGAGAATTCAGCGGTCTCCTCGCTCTCGCTCTTTGCACAAACTCTGCCGCCGTGCATTTCTATCATCAGCTTAACAAGGTAAAGCCCTAGCCCCGCGCCCTTGGAATCAAGGCTTCGGCTCTTATCCGCCTTATAAAATCTTTCAAAAACCCTTGAAAGATCCTCGGCGTTGATACCCGTGCCGCTGTTTTTAATAATAAATTCTATTTGGCTTGCGCTTTCATTGAGCTTAAGCTCAATATAGCCGCCCTCGTTTGTGAATTTTACCGCGTTGTCCACTAAATTATATATAGCCTGGTAAATCATATCGCGGTCTGCCACAATATATGTGGGCTGAAATTCGTCAAGCCCTCTTATATCTATCTTTTTATTTTCAATCTTCTGTTCAAAGGTCAGAAGAATGTGTATAATTTGGTCGGAAACATCATATTTTACGGGCTTCATTTCCAGGTCGCCGCTCTCTATCTTGCTCATATTCAGCATAGATACAACAAGGCGTGAAAGCCGCTTGATTTCCGTGCTTATGATGCCAAGATAATAATCCTGCTTTTCTTTGGGTATGGTGCCGTCCAGTATGCCGTCAATAAAGCCGCCTATGGAAGTCATCGGCGTTTTTAGCTCGTGTGAAACATTGGAAACAAAGCTGCGCCTTGAATCCTCAAGCACCTCAAGCGCCTCTGCCATATCGTTGAACGCGTTGCCGAGTTCTGCAAATTCGTCAGAGCCTTTTATTTTTACACGGTAGGAAAAATCCCCCGCCGCGAACTGCTTTGCCGCTTTGCTCATCTGCTCAAGCGGAGAGAGCATTTTCTTTGTTAAGTAGTATATACAAAGAAAGGCAAAAATAAGGCAGAAAAATGCGGATATAAGAAACAGGCGTAAAACAGTTAATGAAAGGCTTTGCATACCCGTGCTGGAGAGTGCGAAAACCGTTCCCATAATCTCGCCGTTATCGTCATAAAGCACTTTGGCCGCAACAAAGCACTTCGTACCGCCGATGGTTGCCTTTTCAATGATTTCGCCGTCCTGATAAACGGATGAAAAAATGCTGCTGCTTATGGTAAGATCGTCATGTACGGAGCAGCTTTGAAAATATTCCAATACCGGCAGGGCGTTCGCTTTTTCGCGGCAAAAGATGATATTGCCCTCTGCGTCGCACACAAAAATATCCGCGTCAATGGACTGCGAAACCGTTGCCAGCGTTTCGCAGATGATCTCCTTGCCCAGCGTGTATTTTTCGTTCATCTCGTCGGCTGAAACCGTGCTCTCAATCGTGCCGGAAAGCAAAGCCACATTTTCCTGAAGCAGAGTTGTGCGCTCGCTTACCGTGTAGTTGTTTACAAGTATGATAAGCGATGAGCCGAGCACAACAAACACCGTTAACAGTATAGCCGCAAAGGTGATGAAATATTTGGTAAATATATTGGGCTTCAGATGAAAAAAGGCGGCAATCTTCAGTATTCTTTTTTCAATCTTACTGCCTATGTCCGTTCCCGATTTATGTTTCCGTTTTGCCGCCATAAGCAATTATTCCTTGGTTTCGAATTTATACCCTACGCCCCATACTGTTTTGAGCGACCATTTATCCGATACGCCCTCAAGCTTTTCGCGCAGCCGTTTAACATGCACATCTACCGTTCTTGAATCTCCGTAGTAATCAAATCCCCACACCTCGTCAAGGAGCTGGTCCCTCGTGTACACTCTGTTGGGGTTGGAGGCAAAGTGGTAGATAAGCTCAAGCTCTTTCGGCGGCGTGTCCACTACCTTTCCGTCCACCTTAAGCTCATAGTTTTCTATATTGATTTCCAGCTTATCGAATTTAACCGTTTTCTTTTCCTCTTCCGCGTTCTCACCCTCGCTGTTCGCGCGGCGCAGAACCGCTTTGATTCTTGCCATTACCTCTTTTGAATCAAAGGGCTTGGTAACATAATCGTCCGCGCCGAGCTCAAGCCCAAGCACCTTGTCAAAGGTTTCGCCCTTTGCCGTAAGCATGATGATGGGCACTGACGATGTTTTGCGTATCTCCCTGCATACCTGCCAGCCGTCCATTTTCGGCAGCATGATATCAAGCAAAACAAGGTCCGGCGATTTTTCGTTAAACATATCTACAGCCGCCTTGCCGTCGTTTGCAACATATGCCGTGTAGCCCTCGTTTTCAAGGTACAGCTTAAGCAGCTCGCATATATTCAGATCGTCGTCTACAACAAGAATTTTATTGCTCATAAATGGTATTCTCCTTTCTTTTGGAAAAAATATATCATCTGTTTTTGTTCATAATTTGATTTTGAGGTAAACAAATGGTAAAGATTGTTAAAAAATTATAAATAAAACACTTTAATTTACCATGCTCTGCCGCTCTTTTCCGCGCTTTCCACAAAATCTATAAACTGCCTTGCGCATCTCGGCGAACGCCCGCCCCTGCGGGTAGCCCAGCGTTCCGCGGCGGAAAAGAGGCGCGCGGCGTCCACATCCAGCTTTCTGTCCGCCGCTATTTTTTCAACAATATCAAGATAGCCTTTTTTATCCGGGTTTATAAAGGTTACGGAAAGCCCGAAGCGGTCCGAAAGGCTGAGCTGCTCCTGCATAATGTCGTTTCTGTTTATATCGTTCTCACGGTCCGAAAAGCTCTCTTTAATAAGATGGCGTCTGTTGGAGGTGGCGTAGATCAGCGTGTTGTGCTTCCTGCCGGAAAGGCTGCCCTCAAGCGCGGCTTTCAGCTCGCCGAAGGAATCGTCGTGCGAATCAAAGCTCAGGTCGTCTATAAAGATAATGAATCGCATCGGGCTTTGCGCAAGCATCTCCCTGATCAAGGTCAGGTCCGGAATGTCGCTTTTTGAAATTTCTATCATCCTCAGCCCCATCGGGGCGTATTCGTTGAGTACCGCGTGAACCGTGGAGCTTTTGCCGGTGCCGCGGTCCCCGTAGAGCAGCACATTGTTTGCGGGGTAGCCCTTAACAAAGCCTTCCGTATTATCGATTACCATCTGCCGTTGCTCTTCGTAATTTTTGAGGTCGGAAAGCAGAATGGGGTCCGTGCCCGAAATGGGGTAAAGGCTGTGCTCGCGCCATGTGAAAGCATTATATTTTGAAAACATTCCGTAGCCGTTTTTTCTGTGGTAATCGGCAAGCGCGTCAAGCTGATTTTCCCAGCCGTGCGTCAGCGGCGGGGCAGGCTCGCCCGTTTGCCACGCGGGCAGGGTCTTGAGTACATTTTTAAGGTCCTCGTTTTCAACGGAGTCATATATATCTTCCGCGGTCACGGCAGCTATGGCCTCCAGCTTTTGAAGGTCGCTCCTGACACCGTTGATCACTGCTTCCGGAAGTCTGTCCACAGCGCCGGCGGCCGCAGCCTTTGTGAATACATTATCGTCCGTAAGGATAAGCCTTGAAAGATAGTTCCTGAATGATTCGTGGTTGGTTACTGTTTTAAAAAAATCGCTGTGGCGTTCAAGCACGGCTTCGCTGTCCACGCTCCGCAAAAGCTGCAGCAGGCTTGAAACAACCTCGTCGCTTTTTAAATCATAAACGCAAAGCGCTTCTATATAAAATCTTAGCTTCTGCGCCTTGTTCAAAGCAGTCGTCCTCCTTTTTACACTTATACGGCAACAGTTAAAGCAGTCTGAAAATCAGACGCTTGTTTAATGCTATATTACTACTTTTTTGCTTCTATTACAAGTAATTATCGGCAAAAAAGCCTTGACGAATGATTTTATAGGGACTATAATAAAAGGCGCTGACAAATATGCTGAATACATATTATGTTACTTAATGTTATTTTGGAATTTTAGGAGGAAAAAATTATGTCACAAGAGGCAAGAATCTTTTACGAGTCAGATTGTAATCTGGACTATCTCTCCGGCAAGACCATCGCTATAATCGGATACGGTTCGCAGGGTCACGCGCACGCGCTCAACCTGAAAGAGTCGGGCTGTAATGTTATAGTAGGTCTTTACGAGGGCAGCAAATCCTGGAAAAGAGCAGAGGAGCAGGGCTTTGAGGTATATACTACCGCAGAGG
The DNA here is from genome assembly GCA_964405895.1 of uncultured Bacteroides sp. Lineage (GTDB taxonomy): Bacteria > Bacillota > Clostridia > Oscillospirales > Acutalibacteraceae > Eubacterium_R. The sequence continues at coordinate 12,541 of CAYOPQ010000017.1, forward strand.
CTGCCAAAAAGGCGGATATCATCATGTTCCTTATCAACGACGAGCTTCAGGCTGATGTATATAAATCAGAGATTGAGCCCAATCTTGAAGACGGCAATATGCTTATGTTCGCGCACGGCTTCAACATTCATTTCGGCTGCATCAAGCCGCCTAAGTTTGTTGATGTTTCAATGATCGCGCCCAAGGCGCCCGGTCACACGGTCCGCAGTGAATATCAGGCAGGAAAGGGCACACCGTGCCTTGTTGCCGTTGAGCAGGATTATACAGGTCATGCGCTTGATTTGGCGCTTGCTTATGCGGCGGGCATCGGCGGTGCGCGCGCAGGCGTTCTTGAAACAACCTTCAGAACAGAAACAGAAACCGATTTGTTCGGCGAGCAGGCGGTTCTCTGCGGCGGCGTATGCGCGCTGATGCAGGCGGGCTTTGAAACGCTTTGTGAGGCAGGCTATGACCCCAGAAACGCTTATTTTGAATGTATACACGAGATGAAGCTGATTGTTGATCTTATCTATCAGTCCGGCTTTGCGGGAATGAGATATTCCATTTCCAACACGGCTGAGTACGGCGATTATATCACCGGCCCCAAGATCATCACAGAGGATACCAAGAAGGCTATGAAGAAGATACTTTCCGATATTCAGGACGGTTCCTTCGCAAAAGAATTCCTGCTTGATATGAGCCCGGCAGGCCGTCAGGTTCATTTCAAGGCTATGAGAAAGCTTGCTTCGGAGCATCCGTCAGAGGCTGTCGGCAAGGAGATACGCAAGCTCTACAGCTGGAATAATGAAGAGGATAAGCTCATCAATAACTGATTTTAATAAAACAAAATAACGGATGCGGGTTACCGCATCCGTTATTTTTTGTCTTATTATAGATTTCCGCCGTAATTTTCAGAAACGCCGTAATTTTCAGAAACGCCGTAAACAGTTTGGTATACAGTGCTTTTTACGATTTCAAATTCCTGCTTTGAAAGCCCTTTTTTACAAGACATCATCATCAGCCTAACCGTTTCTGTGTTTTCGGACAGAGAAGGCTGGATGTAATCATAATCGTTAAGCACAAATCCGTTTCGCTCATAAAACGCTATGCGCCGTTTTGCAGTATTGGTTATAGGCGGCTCAACCTCAAGGCAAAACCGTTCTTCGGCGGTTTCAGACGCTTCGTTTATTATTTTACTTCCGAGCCCTGCGCCGCGCAGCTCCTGTGCCACGGCAAAGTGTTCTCCGAAAGTGAAGCCGGTAAAGCGCCAAAGGGTTATAAATGCCGCGATGCTCCCCTGATCGCTTCTGATTCCGTAAGCAGAATATTCTTTTTTGTCAAATAATGCTTTCTGTGCGTCATAGCTGCGTGTTTCATCAGCGGGAAAGCTTGCCTTCATGATATGGAAGATGCCGTCAAAATCGTCTTTACAGAGCCTTTCAAGCATATTGTTATCCTTTTTTACTGCCTGCTTATTCTGTAAACGCGGCACTCGTGCTTTTGAAGCGATGCCGTAACGGTGCGCGAGCTGAAATGCTCGTCGCTCCACAGCTCGTGAAGCTGATAGGTCTGCCCTTCGGGGAAATCAAGATATTCGTCTTTAAGTATTTCGCCGAGTTCAAGTGAAAAGCCTTTTACCATAGAGCCGGGGTTGTAAAAGCAGATTGCCGCGTCGCCGTTTGAAAGCGGACGGCCGATTATATCGACGCCGCGCACTTTCTTTATTCTTTTCGCGGGCTTGCCCAAAGGATCCTGGTCTATGGCAATCAAATTTTTGTTTGTAACTGTTTTTAAAACTGGGTGGTTTTCTATGGGCTTGCCGTCAGAATCTGTAAACAGGCGCACATCGTTGCCCAATATGAGCGGCGCCGCCATCATGCACCAAAGGCTGAAATGCGTTTTGTTTTCGTTTTCCGTAAGCTTGCCGTTGCCGACCTCAAGCATATCGGGGTCGTTCCACGCGCCCGGGCACGCGTATTTATAAAGCTTTATATTATGCTTGTAGATGATGTTTATTAATCTCCAGTTCGCCTTTATATCGGGCGTTGTGCGCCACAGGTTGCCGGCTCTGGAGCCCCAGTGCCACGGAAACGCCATGCCCCATTCGCATATGGAAAAGACAATCGGCTTTTCTCTGAGCCCCTTTTCCAAAGCCGTTTTGTGCGCGGCGGCTTTAAGCGCGTTGCCCATTCGGCTGTACTGGATATAAGAACTGTCCGCAGCGGTGACAACAGGGTTGGTAAGCACAATTTCATTGACGCCGTCTTTTAATTCAATCATAATCTGCGCCCTGCCCGTCGGCGTAAACCCGTGGCGGTAGTGGAAGAATACCTCGTTTACCTTTCCGTTAACGATAACCTGAAGGTATTTTTCTTTTAAAGAAAGCTGCTTATATACCAGTATCGTAAGCACGAATGTGCCGCCTTTGTTTACCGTTGGGCGGAAGGTGGCTGTTCCAGCCGCGTGGTTGAGCATACCTATGCCCTTGCCGCTCGGCAGCTTTTTGATATTCAGTACTCTTGCCCTGCCCGAAAGCTCGGCGTCCTCCGGATAAAGGGTAAGCCCCGCGCTTTTGCCGGGTTCGCTTATTTCAAGCGCCTCAACAACAGGCGCTCCGCCGCTTATTATTTTGTGGTGGCAGAAATCATATTTAAAATATTCGCAGCCCCAGTCTGCAATCGTCTGCGCGTCCAGCTCCTCCCGGCCCAGGCTTGCCGGCAGATCCTCGCATGTGAGCGTGCCGTTAGAAGAGTAAAGCCCCGCCTTCATGCCCATTCGGTTGATCTGTGATATAACGGGCTGTATGCCGTTTGGGAATTTTTCCAGGTCGCCCTGGAGCTTTCCGTTTTTATCTCTCATGGAGCTCTGCCAGCAGTCGTCCATATTTATGTACTTGTAGCCGGCTTCAAGCAACCCGCTGTCCTTTACCGCTTTTGCCGTGCTCAGTATAAGCTCCTCGCTTATATTCTGGCGGAAGGTGTTCCAACTGCTCCAGCCCATCGGCGGTGTAAGCGCCGTGCCGTTTGAATAAAGCTCCCTGTTTGACACATCCATGGTTACCTTGGTAGGCTTGACCAGCTTTTTAAGCGCGCAAAGCGGGCATCTACCGCTGTTTTTATATGCAATGAACCAAACTACGAAAGCCACGGCTGCTGCAGCGATAATAACTGCCAAAGCAATCAAAAATCCCATATTTTTCTATCCTCCGTTATCAAAAATATTATATATTAAGCCCCGGCTCAACCAAGACCTATATCCTTAAAAAATGCAAGCTCTTCCGCCGCCTCACGGTGCGCGGCGTCATCGGAAAGCCCCTTTACGGCTTCCATCATAAATGCTTTTCTGTTTTTTAAATTATAAAAAAATCTGTAAATCCAGGCAAAAGGAGTAAGATAAGGCCTGCCTTCGATAAATTTTATATAGGGTATTTCTTTCATTCTCTCATAAGGCGGGAAAAGCAGCCTTAAACGCGTTTTAAAAGTTCCGGCGCGCTTCCCTTCCTCAAGGTCGCGCCGCTCAACAACCGCGGATATGTTTCTGCCGCTCATGCCGAAAGCCCCGTGGCTCACGATAAAATCCTGTGCCTTTTTGGTGTTTGCGCCGTAATCTTTGCCGTATCCGTACCATTCCCGGCACAATGTAAGGATTGTTCTTGCAAAAGTGCCCAAACCGCAGGCGTCAAGGTCTTTTATAACACGGTCCATGTCAATATCCCTGAATTTGAGCATAACGGCAAGGTCAAGCACCATTCTTATGCCTGCGCCGTAAAAGCAGAAGTGGTGCGCAAGATGGGCAATAAGATATTCAAAGTGATAAGTATCGTCAAATCTGCCCTCGGTTCCGTTAAAGCTTGCCCTGTCAATGGCGTTTTCAAAATATTCCTTTGCCGTGCTGTTTCCGATTTTGCCGTTTAAAATGCGTGTGTGTACCTCGCAGCGAACGCCGCTTTTATCATAATCCCAAACGGGACCGTTGCTGTTTTTGCATTTGAAACCGGCAGCCTCAAGCGCCTTTCTGGCAGCCATACGGTTCGTGTAGTCTATCAGGAGGTCTGTATCGCCCATTGCGCGCGTTTCGGGCACAGGGTAATACTCTTTTATAACCGTACCCTTAAACGGCACAAAACGGATTTCTGCGGCTTTCAGCGCCACCGCGGCGGTATGGTAAATATTCAAAAGCAGGTTAGAATTGTAAATACTGTCTGTAAACAGCGCCTGCAGGCGTTTGAATTTTTCCGCGCCGATGACTTCTCTTGCGTTATCCGCCTTTTCCAGCGCGCAGAAAACAACGCCGAAAAGATTGTGCTGAATGGCGTCGTTTATAAGCGCGGTGTAATTGATACCGGCTTCAAGGCTGAGCCTTTCTCCGTTAAGATACGCCGCCGTAAGGCGTATAAGATATTTCTGCTCCGTGTTCATTTCGGTTTTTGTTCGTCCTTATCCATCTATCAGATATAATTATTGCTGTTCAGAAAATCGTGTGCCTGCTTGATGATGGCTTTGTCGTTATCAAATTTAAGCAGGCTCAGGGCTTTGTCATAAGTGAGCCAAATATAATCGTCTATTTCCTCCGGCTGGATCGATGTGGAGGTGTCCGTTGTGGTCCCTACAAAAATAGAAACCACTTTTTCTATTTTATTCTGAATTTTGAATTTTGAAATGCTTTCAAAGCCGTCTATAAGCTTCACATGTATGCCGGTCTCCTCAAGCACCTCGCGTATCGCGGTCTGCTCCTTCGTTTCGCCCGGCTCTATATGCCCCTTTGGAAAGCCCCAGTGAGCGGATCTTTTATTTTTGATCAAAAGGTAGCGCACCTGACCCTTAATGTCCCTGTAAACCACAGCGCCGCAGCTGCTTTCGTACAGACATTCAAGCTTGTGTTTCGGGAAATCCCGTTTAACATCAATACATTTGGTAATATCGTTTATTATGAACCGTGTGCTCTTCGGAGCGGTAATCAGAATCTGACGCCCGCCGGCAGCCGGGTTCAGCGTCGCGATAACTCTTCCGTCAAAATTGCGAACAGGGTGGTCTATCCCCATAACGAAGGAATTCAGATTTTCGTAACCGTAAACAGCCCCGTAATTTAGCGGATAGGTATAGCCCGTTTTTTTATCTGTTGAACCTATAGGCCTGTCTATCCGTATGCGAACACATTTTCCCAGCATTTTTTCACCACCGTTCAGGAAATACATACACTTTATTATACTAAATAAATTATAGATATACAAGCATAAAAATAAAAGAACGGAAAATAGGGGGTTCCGCTCTTTTATTTCGCTGTGGTATTTTACTTGATTATGCCTTTTTTAAACATTATGTGCGTTGCGAGCAGGGAAACGATAACGCCGACGGGGATAAGCACGCCGATGGCAAGATCTCCCTTGAACAGCAGCATAAGGCAGATTACGGCTATCGGCACAACGCTGATTTTAAAGTGCTTTGCAATATAGCTCATGCCGAGCGCCCCGAAAAGCGCGGGAACAACCTGGTTGAACGCCGGCGCAAGCACCGAATCCTCTGCGGTGAGATACGGCAGGAAGGGCGCGAAGGCAACAACGCCTATGGCTATGATAATCGTGGTTACAATGGATGAAGTCGCAACGGCAATGGTGGAAAGGATTTCACCCTCGTCCGAATTTGCGCTGACCTTTGCGTTATCCATAGCCGAAAGGGCGCAGGGCAGCTTAAGGTTGTTTATATTACCCGTAACAAAGGCAAGGTATGTAGCGCCGGAGCCGAGCAGAGGGGTGTATGTAAAGACCTCTATGACCGAGGTGGGGTAAAACAGCAGCGCAATCGGCGCAAGACCTTTGAGGACGACCTGCGCTTCCGGAAAAGCGTCATATTTTATGGAAATGGCAAGCGGTATCATCATGAAAACGAAGAGCGCCGTAATGATCCAAAAGCGGCCGTAAATATGTGTTTTGTTATTATATTCGTTCATATCAGCCCCTCCATTCAAATGTAGCTATGCTACTGGGCAGAACGGCGTTGAGGGCGATTACGGCGCCGAGCGCTATAAACATGCTCAGCGGCATTGCCATGGATTCAAGCCAGCCGATGTTCTTTTTCTTTTGTATCTGCATAAAGATATACATGGCAGCCATGGATACGACAAGCGCCGCAACGCTCATTACGCCGGCTCCGTCGCCGATTTCATCCGCCTCGCCTGTGCCGAGAACGGCTTGACCGATAAACGCGCTTATAAGCCCGATAAACGCGGCTGCGCTCATGGCGTTCGCCCAAGCGGCGTTTTTGTTTACAACGCCGCCTATTTTTTTCTGAATAAATTTAAGCAGGAACGGTACGAGTATAAGCGGCATTACCGAACCAAGGGTCATAACCCATGCCACGGCGGAAAATTCAACGGGGTCTGTTATTTCATAGGAAAGCCCGCCGGTATGCCCCATTGCGGATATCGCGCTTTCCGCCGCGGGCACCTCATAGGATATTGCGCCTATAACCGTAAGCCTTATCCACGGCAGCACAAGACCGAGCGCGCCGGAGAGGGTAAGCACCGTTGCAAGTATAGAGATTGCCGGCGCTACGGAAAACATGGCGCTTGAAGTAATGGTGTTTTTGATGGTGGAGGACTGGAGCCCTATCTTTTTGCCCTGCCGGCATGCCCTGATAAGGAAAAACAGGCTCTGCGCCAGAACAAAGGCAACAATACATCCGCCCAGTATGTACATAAAGGTGCTTTCTTTAAAATCCATAAATTAATCCTTTCCCGCCATTTCGCGTATATATCGTTTAAAGAAGGTTATGCCCGCGCCGAGCTGCTCAATAGGGCAGCGCTCATTTGTTGAGTGCGTTGTAAGCAGCAGGGAAGTGCTTACGGTAAAGGGCGCAAAGCGGTAAATATTTTTGCATATAGGCTCGTAATGGTATGAATCGGTGCCGCCCATAACAAGATAAGGCGTAACGATGTTTTTGTCGTTTGCCGCCTCTGACAGCTTTTTAAGCGTTTGAAACGATTTTGTATCGGTGGGGGATACATAAGACGGCTCCTTGCCCTTCAAAAGCTCTATTTCAATATCGTCGTTCTTTATCGCTTTTCTGATATGCTCCTTTGTGGAGGCAATGCTCTCGCCCGGCATAATGCGGCAGTTTACCGTAACGCTTGCGCTTTGCGGCAGAACATTTGCGGCAGGGGAGCCGCTGCACATCGTAACGCCTATGGTGGTTCTTATCAGCGAAGCCGCGGGCGGTATTTTCGTCATGGCAAATTTTATAAGCGGTTTGAGCAGCGTATAGTTGCAGAGCACAAACCTTCCGGCATAGCTACAGCGCCTTCCCACGCTCTTGAAAAGGGCGTTTATATAATCCGGCATCATTGCCTTGAATTGCCTGTTCTCAAGGCGTACAACAGCCTTAGACAGCTGCCCTATGGCGGTGTGCTTCGGCGGCTGAGAGGAATGACCGCCCTTTGCCTTAAGCGTAAGCTTGAAATCTGCATAGCCCTTTTCCGCTACGCCGATTCCGGCAAGGGTGCCCTCCAGCAGGCCCTGAACATTTGCAGGCAGCATAGCGCCGCCCTCGTCAATAACGCTGTCAAGCTCAACGCCGCGCTCTTTAAGGGTCTGCATAATTGCGCCGGCGCCCGATTCCTCTGCCGCAACAATCTCTTCATTGTGGCCGAAGCAGAGGTACACGCTGCGCTCGGGCACAAAGCCCTCCTCAAGCAGCGTCTCTATGCTCTCCATAACGCATACAAGGTGGTTTTTCATATCAAGAGCGCCGCGCCCCCATATGTATTCGCCGTCATTGAAGCCTTCAAACGGCGGATGCGTCCAGTCGCCCTCGGTTCCGTCCGAAATAGGCACAACATCCATGTGGGATAAAAAGGCAATCGGTTTCAGGGAATCGTCCGTGCCCTGCCATTTGTACAGGAGGGAAGCGCGCGATACATTTTCCCGCGTCAGGTTTTTTGCAATCAGCGGATAAGCGTCTTCCAGGAAGGCGTGGAATTTTTTAAATTCATTCCAATCCACATCGTCCGGATCATCGCGGGAGATGGTTTTTATCTGAATAGCGCGGCTCAGATTTTGCGCCGCCCGGTCAACATTGACCGTTTCGGGCGGAAGCTCAATTTTTTCTGCTGCTTTTTCTTTGAAGAATGCGGCGTGCACAGCGGTGCCCGCAATACATACCAAAATAAAGCAGACAATGATCAACAGTACTTGCATTGGGTGTTCCTCCTGCCTTAAATTATTGGAGCACGGCTGTGGCTCCTTCTTTTATTATACAGTGTTGTTTTCCGTTAAACAATATAAATTCTAAATTTTTCCAATATATATCGAAAAAGGCAAACAGAATAAAAAGAACAGGCGCCCCGAAGGGCGCCTGCGTTTTTTTGTGTGTTCCTGTTTAATTGTGATTAAGCAAGAGTTTCAAGAAGCTCACACAGATCGGAGATGACTTCGTCCGTTTCACCGGTAAGCAGTTCAAGTACGGTGTCAATGATTTCCAATACGGAATCACTTACATCTCCGAGCAATCCGCTTATGAGACCGGTTACTACGCTGAAGTTATCCTTGTAGTTGATTGTTTCAACGAGGTAGCGGAGAACCGCAATCAGAACCTCATTGGAATCAGCGTCAACATAGATCCTTCCGCCGTAGGTAGAAGCCTGTGAAGCTTCATCCGTAATTACCTCGCCGTGTGAAGCAAGCTGGTACCAGTCGATATCCATCAGTTCAAGATCAAGCGAAACGCCGCTGATTTCTATCATTCCAAGCACCGTATTCAGGAGCGAAACCACATTGTCGCTGCCGATAAGCGGCTCAAGCGATGCGGACAGGTCATAGATATCAAATGTGTAGCTGCTGCTTACAAGACCGAGGCTGCTCAGCTCGCTTGCAATGTCCAGACCGAGCATCTCAAGCAGCTCGTTAACATCAACGATCGGCTGCATAGCGTCAAGCAGAGCGGTTATCGGGGTGAGCAGATTGTCTATAATCTGAAGAAGTCCGTCATTCGCAAAGAACAGTGCAAGGTTCGGAAGCATATCCGTAAGCGTCTGGATAGGCGCGTTGAGTATATCCTCAACCTTGTCAAGCAGCGGATTCAGTATGTCTATAAGAATATAGTCATATTCATCCGCCATATCCTGCCTGTACTGATACTGCGTCTTGATGTTGTAGCAGCCAAACGCCTCAAGAAGCGGAACGATGGTTGATGTATAGCCGTCGGAGCCCGGAAGGTAAATCAGATTGAACAATCCGAGCGAACCGTCGTTCAGAAGCACATCAAGCACGCCGTAGAGCGGGCGAAGCACCGCGCAGAGCGCATGTACAAACGAATCTCTGTCTGTTACGCCCCAACTGAGGCTGTCTGCGTTTACTCTGCTCCAGGAGCCTGCGTTTCTAATCGTTTTTGCCGCGCTTGAATAGGTCTGGCCGTAATCGCTGTCTACAAGCAGATCCGCAACGCCGTCTGTTGAGAAGTCTATACCGGTCATTGCAAGCAACTCGGTAAGCGTCATGGAATCGCTGATTTCAACGCCTTCAACCGCGCCGTAAAGACCTGTGGCTATGGAGCTGATAATGCTGTCGGTATAAAGGTTCTCGGAAACAAGCCCTGAAAGGCCGCCGTCAATAAGACCGCTGATAAGGCCGTCAAGCATCGGGCCGAGTATCGTTAAGAAATCTGTGTCAACTGTTGTGGGATATGAGAAATCATAATCCTTGTAAATAAATCCTGTGTAATCAAAGAATGTATTTGTAGGTTCGCAAAGCAGCAGGTAGAAGATCGCAAGCACGATATCATCGTCGCCGGCTGTGCCGATTTGACCGAATACATGGTCAAGAAGATTGAGTATTGTGCTGTTGCTTGAGATCGCGTCAATGCTGCGAAGCAGTGAATTGATAGCGGATGCGTTTTCAATCAGAGTGGTCTCAAGGTAACGCATTACGGTGATAAGCACCTGACCCTGATTGCTGAGCCCCGCAAGGTAGCTCCAGTCAATATCGTTAAGCGTGATATTGATGCCGTTGTTCTTCAGCAGCGTATTTACAAGCGGGATAAGAATATCCTGAATGTTAAGACTGTTGCTGAGGTCCGTAAGAGAAAGGTTAAGATCTCCGAGGTCTATTCCTATAAGGTCTTCAAGCAGGTCTTTGATGGACTGACCGGCTGCCTCTTCGATGATCGCGTCAAGGTCTATACCGTTGTCGCTGAGCACATCAATGATGTTTGTAAGAGGTGCAAGCAGGTTGTTGAGCGCCTGGCCGAGGCCGTTGTTTTCAAGGAACGCCGCGATTGTCGGAAGCGCTGCCGTAAGGGTGTCAAACGGAGCTTCTACTACGGCGTTGAGGAAATCAACGATCGGATTCAGAATATCTATAACAAGATTATCCTTAGCCTTGTTGTAATCGCTCAGATACGCGCTGTAGCTCTTGTAATCAACATTGAGCGCTTCAAGAATGGGTATGATAGCGCTTTCATAGCCGTTGCTTCCGCCGATAACAATGGAGCTGAGTGCGTTCAGCACGCTTGTCAAATCAACAACGGCGGTTGAAGTCTTGCTTCCGGCGTTGTCGTTGTTGGTAAACGCAATCGTAAGCGTATTGCTTGCAAGCGTTACCTGAACCGTGTAGCTTCCGCTTGTTGTGGTGGTGTCAATGCTTAAATCGGAAAGTATCTGAATGGCAACATCCGAGATGCTGAGGTCCTTGCCGACAAGGAATGTGGCAAGAATGTCGTTGATAGGTCTGGTAAGCGCCGCAAGAGCCTTTACAAAGCCGGTCTGCGCGCTTGAGGAGCCGTCTGTGAAGCCCCAGTTTACAGTGCCTACCTGGCTCCATGAGCTGCATTTCTTCAGCGTAGAGGCTGCCGAGGAGAAGGTGGAGCCGTAGCTGCTGTCCGTCAGGTACTCGGCAAATTGTGCGGGTGTGAAGGAGAAGGTATCTCCTGCCGCGTCCTCAATGGCTCCGTAAACAGCCGTTGCAATCGCCGTTATGTTGCTGTTTGTAAAGATAAGTCCGTTGATAAGGTCGCTTAAGTTGTCTTCGTCAATAACGCCGAATTCATTGAGAAGCGAAATCAGGTTTGTAACAAGATCGTCCAAGCTGTCCACAGCGTCTTCCGCTTCCTGAGAAGTAATGCCCGTAGGATAGGTGAAGCTGGAGGAGCTGCTGCTTGTGTTGCTGTTGTATATCCACTCAAGCTCCGTGGTGCTCTGGATAGAGCCTATAAGCTCCTTAACAAGAGCCAGCAGGGAAGCCGCGTCATAGCTTGTTATGAGCTCAACAATCCAATCATCAAGGCTGTCGCCGAACAGCATGCTGAAAATGGAATCATCGGTAAGAAGATCAACGGCAACTGCATAGATCAGCAGCAACAGTTTTTCGTTAGAATCAAGATAACGATTCAAGAGAAGCATAATAATCGACTGATAACTCGAAATTGAAGTGCCTGCAACCATGTCGATTATCGAGAACAGGATGTTTGATGTGGGTATTGTGTCGCTAATCGTGGTCATCACGCTGTCTAAGCTGCTTTCAAGTATGTCGCTCAGAGCGGGGGACAGGTAATCCACAACAGCGCATATGCCGTCAAATTCGCTTTGTATCGTATCTATCAAAGACTGGAGACCGGCGCCGAGAACGGAATCATCCAATCCCGCGATAAGCCCTCTTACAAGCCCGAGCAGGCCTGAAACAGGCGCGTCAAGGAAGGACTGCAGAACATTTGCAAATGCTTCAATAATCGCATATACCGCGTCTTCACCGGTTGCGTCTGCGGAGAGCGATGCCGTGTAGCTTACGCCCATGGCGTCGCATATTTCTCCGAACAGAGGCGCCAAAACATCGTTGTAAAGGTTTGCGTCCACAAGCAGTACGCCGAGTATTGCGGGGATAACGCCCAGCGAATCGATAAGCGCACTGAAGAAGCTTTCCTTATCGCCGTCGCTGAAGCTGTAGCCAAGGTCGGTAGCGTATTTGGATTCCGCAACATCCGCCCATGTCAGATAACTTGCAACATCGGAATCAATATTGTCCTGCGCGTGGATATAGATGGAGCTCGGGGAGTACAGTCCGTTGACTGCGCTGTTGATGAGCTTGTACTCGTCGCCGGCAATCACAAGATTGTCTTCAACAAGGGTTTCTATAAGTACATAGGTCTGTGTAACGATATTGGAAAGGTTTTCGGTTGTGTAAACCTCGTCCGCGTCAACGGTGCCGTTCGCATCCTTGTTCGCGGAGCCGTCCTCGTTCGCGCTGCCGGCGTTGAGCACCTTAAGATATTCGGTAATCAGGTACCAAACCTCTTCTGCCTCATCTTCGCCGTAAGCGTTGGTCAAGGCGGTTACTACGCCGGAAAGTACACCGTCTAATTCGTCAAGCTGATAGCCGTTAAGGTATGAGTTGGAAAGGAGAGACGAAAGGGTTGAATCAAGCGTGCTGAGCAGAGAGCTTGCAAGCTCAAGATTTTCACTGTCATTTGCAATTTCGCTTGCATTGGTAAGAGCATCTACCAATGGCGACAGGAGTGTTGAAATATCAAAACTGCTCGAAGAGCTGTCCGAAGAGGAATCATCGGTCGTATCTTCAGTTGTGTCTTCACTCGTGTCTTCAGAAGCCGTATCGTCCGAGGTATCGTCGTCGGAGGAGTTCGCTTCCACAATGTTCATTACAATATCAATAATTGTGTCAAGATTTGTAAGCAGGAAATACGCGCTCAGCGTGCTGAGACCCACATATCCGTTTTCCTGGGTTTCAAAGGTGAAGGAATCCTCGGATTCCCTTGTCATCAGGAACAGACCGTTGAGCACATCTGTAAGAACACTCGTTTCGCCAAAGAGGTCTAACGCGTTCAGCAGGCCGGTGATAATCGGCATTTCCGAAGTAATGGCGTTGTCCTCGTCGGAAACAAGATCATTCAAAAGGTCAATCAGGGCGTTCAGCCAGCTGTTGATGAAAATATCAACAAAGTCATTCAGTATATCCGCTGTGTCGCCGCCCGTGGCAAAGCTCTTGAATTCCGCAAGGGTGGCGTTGTAAACGCAGCCGTCTGCGTATTGAATGTCGCCGAAGGTCCAGTCGGAGTCTATGCCGTATTTCTCAATAAACTGCTGGCCGAGCTCGTTAATAATCGTCGGCAGGGCAACAAGCAGGTTGTTGAGGCCCTTTTGCGTCGGCAGACCGTCGGCGTTATAGCTTTTAATATCGTCGCCGTGCTCGGAAACATAGGTTTCAACAGCCTCAAGCGCAAAGCTTGCAAGCTCTTCAACCACTTCGCTGATTGCGGCGGAGGTGTCGTCATCCTCGTCCGCAAGGTCGCTGATCGCCGCGTCCGCAAGCGCGGAGTCCACATAGTAAATGTTAAAGATAACGGGTACTCTGCGCTCGCCGTTTGAGTCCACATTCAGGTCGCCGTTTTCGTCATACTTTGTGCCGTATGCGCCGGTAACGGTCTCGCCGTATGTGCCGGTCTGGGCTTCCTCGTCAATGTCGGTTATATTATAATAGGTATAGGTATAGTCGTTATCGCCGAGCAGCCAGTGCAAAAGCGTGGGCACAAGCGTGTTGAGATCCCAGCTCAGCTGACCCAAGCCTACGCTGAGGTCGCCGGAGGTCTGCGTGTAGTCGGCCAAAAGCTCAAGAGTAAGCAGCGGGTAAAGCAGAGGAGTGGAATAGTAAACATCCGCCGCAATGTCGCCGGATTCTGGCGAATTGAATATGAGCGGAAGTATAAGCTCGTCAAGCGCGACCACAAGTACCGGCAATAAGCTGAATATGGTGCCGACCGGGTCCTCCGCAAGGTTCTTGTAAATATCCGTAAGCGCGGACGCCAAATCAATCTCTGTTTCAAGCAGCGCGTTGATAACATTGCTGATGGTTCCGCCGATTGATGTGCTCGGGTCCAGATAATCGTTTACATACGAGTTGAGCAGGGCGTTTACAATGGCAATGCCCGTATCGCCGGTCAGCAGATCCGCATAATCATCCCATTCATAGCTGTCCGTTATGCTTTCAACGATCGCCTGTATTTTGTAAAGTTCCGCAAGCTGGCTTGAAAAGTCTACCTCACCTGTAGATGTGCCGTAATTATAGCCCTGGAGTAGGTGCCTTACTGCGTATCTGTTAAAACCGTTATTTATGGTTTCCGCATAAGAGAGCATGTTGGAGGAGGTGATTTCCTCGCCCGGCGTCCACGCCTGTATATCGTCGATAAGACCCGTGGACATATATGTGCTGCTCGCGTAATACTTTATGACTTCGTTGGAAATTGAAGAACTGGATTGAATTTGGTTGATAAGCTCCGAATCTGAAAGAGATGCGTTATCCGCAAGCAGATTATGCAGCTCCTCCCAGTCGCTGTCGTCCGCGCCGGTAAGCTGGTAAGCCTCGCGCGTCGCGTCTACATCGTCAAAGACCTTGCCCTCTGTAAGGATATAATCTACCATTGCCGTATATTCAGAGGAGTTTTCATCCATCGTACTGATACTGGGAGTATTAGCAATGAGAGGGATTTGCGCTAAGTACATGAATTCGTAAACGGATTCCCAAAGCTCTGTATATTCTGAGCTTGTATGCATTTCTACTCCGCCCATTAAAGCAGCCATAAGAGAGGCGTACTCCATATAATCCTCAAGCGAGTAAGATTCTCTGATAGCGTCCATGAAATACTTGCCTTGCTCCAAATAAATTGTGAAATCAAGGTTGTAATCATCGGCATTATAACCAACAGCCGCTAATTGTGTTGCGAAGTCCTCGTAGCTTAATCCGAATGTGGATTCCGGTACATTTTGTTCATACTCAGCAACTTCGCCGTCCGCGACAGCCGCAAGAAACGCGAAATATTCCGTATTTGTGATTTGAGCGTTGTAATAGTAGTAGATAGCCTCGGTGAGTGAAAGTGTTTCGTCCTCGCCGATAATGCTGTACGCCCTGGCGTAAACGGTAACATAGCTTATGAATGTGCTGAGATCCACGCCGTCGTAAACATTGCCGTTTGCCTCCGCTTCGGCTGCGAATTCGCTCAGCGTGATATCATCCGCGCCCGTGCAGATGACATTGCCGATGTTCTCCAGCGAGGCGGGAATGCCGGTGGCAGAGGTTCCTCTAAACAATGACAGCCAGGTGTTCAAATCGGATGTTAGCTGTTTGTAATATGTATCGTCTGCTAAATAGTTCATTACAACAACAACATACTCATGATAAGCGCCGATGCCTGTGCCCAAAACTTCCTCTATCTTAGCCTGCGCGGCGCTCAAATCCGCGTCAAACGCGTTCTCGTCATAGAGCGACAGCAGCGCGTCCAGCGCCTCAAGCGCCTCGCTGCAAATAGAAGCCACATCGGAATCATCGCTTGTGCTGTATTCCTGGCAGAACGCGTAAAGCGTCCAAAAATCCATATCGGCGTCCTCATCCTCAAGATAAGAATACATGAGGTTGCTGAAAACACTGCTGCTGCCGGTTACGGACTCCATATCGCCGCTTACGCCGCCGAGCGTATCGATC
>CAYOPQ010000018.1:0-25143 GCA_964405895.1 uncultured Bacteroides sp.
TTTTTCGTGAACCGAACACAAAAAAGCGGGGCTGTAAAAACAGCTCCGCGCAGCGTGTCAAAAAAGATATATATTGTATAAAGAATTGCATCCTGACACGCTGATAGGCTGCCGAGAAATCGATTCGGATTTCGCATTTTGTGAGCGGGTGCCGTACAGAGGTACTGCCCCCGAACAAAAGGCGGAAAGCGCAAAAACCGCACAGTTGTGCGGTTTTTAACTTTCATTACACAAAAATTGTTTTGTTTAAAACAATTTTGCGATAGTCGTTATGTTTCAACTTAACAGAAAAAATATTAGCTTCTGCGCGTTCCGGACGACTTTATCGACAGCCTGAGCGGGGCTGTAAAAACAGGTCCGCGCAGCGAGTTATACGGATTATATTGTAAACAGCCCCGCCCCGCAGCAGAAAAGGGGGTGAAATTTTTCAGCGGTACACCGCCGTGATTATTTAAGGAGATTTTTGCGGGGCGCCGGGCTGAATTACTTTAAATAAGGCAAGCTTTTCCTTGTCCTGAAGCGCGCCGTACCTGCGCACACAGGAAATGCGTTATGTTTTTTACCGATAAAAAATGAGGACAAAGATGTATAAAAGAAACATCTTCGTCCTCTTTACTATAATATACTACAGTTTTAACAGTCTGTCAACAAATTATTAAAATTTGTGTCCTTTATACAAGGACTAAAAGAAAAATCCCATATTATTTATAGGAAAAAACAAATTGCATAATAAAATAAAGGCCGGAGACTTTAAAAGCCTCCGGTCTTCGTAAAAATGTGAAAGCCGTATGATTCGGATTTCAGCTTATCGGCGCTTTCGCGCCGCGGGGGGTATATTTAACAGCTAAAAAGTGTTTTCGGCTGTTTTACATATACTTGTATTAACCTCAACAAAGCATATGTGCCTAAAATTCGGATTATTGTGCTACTACAATTTCCGCGTACATTTCTTCTGAATATGATATACCGTTAAAGGTAGCGTTTGTAATTTCTGCCGTAGCTTCCCCTCCGAGGACAATTGCATAGCTACTAGAATAAGTGAAATCTCCACCGTTTATATAGAGCTCACCCGCCTGAATACCGCCTATTGGGCAATACGCAACATACTCTGTAGAAAAAGTACCGTTATTGATTGTAGCTGTTCCATAATTAAGCAATGCCGGATATTCGTTTTCAAATGTACCGTTATTGATAGTTAAAATGCCGTAATCATCATTTTTAACACTATAAAGACCACCAATATAAGTACCGTCTTCAATAGTCAGATACGCATATTCCCCGGCTGAATTGTCTGCTGGGTAATACCAACCGTTTTCAATAAGGCTGGAATAATGACCGTTTCCAATTACAACTGTTCCTGTCTTAAAGGTCATTGTACCCTGATTAAGAACAACATAATAACTGTTGCCGCCGTTATCGGATGAACCTGTTCCCGCTTCCTGACTTCTTGTAAAGGTTACATTTTCAGCAACTACTGTACCGCCCTGATTGTTTCTGATTGCAGCTTTTCCATGCGCAGTAGCATCAACAGTACCGCCGGTAATGGATAATGTGCCGCCGTCTTCAACAACAATAGCATCGTTTGTTGTATTTGTTATAGTCGTGCCGGACAAAATCAGAGTTACATCTGCGCCGGACGGTATTGTTATGGATTCATCGGTTTCTATATCTTCGTTGACTACTATATAGCTTTCCCCGGAATCAATGGAATCCTGAAGTGAATCGGCATCAACTGCAATTGTTGTTTCACCTTTCGCCGCCGCATATGCCGCCTCAACATTGCTTGCAAACGGCTCCATTTGGATCGCGTACGCCTTAAAGGTAAGCTCTAAGCCGTCCTTCAGATTGCCTTCTTCATCAAGCATATCGCTGTTTTCAAGCGCGGCGCTGTAATAAACGGTATCGCCCGCAAGTACGCTGAAGGACTTGGTTTCATCGTCGGCGCTTACCACACGGTAATAAACATTGTCATAGCCGTCCAGCAGCGTCCAGCCGTCCGCGATTGCGTATTCCACAAGCCCGTCCGTTGTATCCGTTACCTCTACGAACACATATGCGTCCACCGTGTTGGTTACGGTAACCGTGGGGTCTTTCGCCTGCGAAGTGCCGGGAACGATCTCATAATCATCGCCCGTTGTTTCCTCAAGGTCAACCGTTACCTGGTTTGTGCTGAATGTGTTGGTTACATCATCTGTTTCATCGGTAAGATACGCGTATGTGCCCGCGCCCAAAAGCATGGAGAGTGCAAGCACCACCGCCGCTACAGATGCAAGAACCTTTGATTTTTTGGATTTCTTAGTTTTTTCTTCCATTTTTAAAACCTCCTTAAACATTCATTGTGCCTTTTATTTTGATTAGGTGTGGGCAAAAATGCCCGCACCAGAGATTGAAAATGCCACGACAGCATTTAGGTTTTAATTATTTATTCCGGAACAACTGTGTACCAAATATCTCCATTCGCCTGCACTTCTTCCTGAACTGTGTATCCATCTGCAACATATGAAGTGCCTTCGCCTTCCGGATTGTCAGATGGGTCAAAGTTAACAAATGTACCGCCTGTTATAGTTATGGTTGCAGAACCGTCCTTATAAGCATCATCTATGCAATTAATGAGATATTTGAGGTCAGAAACCGAAGTTTTTCCGCTTTCTATTCTGTCCTTATAGGTATCGGTAATATCAAAAAAACCGCCGTTAATTGTAAGACTGCCTTTTTGTACCTGAACAGCCGTAATTCCCCCATAATATGTGCCGCCGTTAATGACAAGATTTCCGCCGTTAACATTTATACAGTAAACTGAATCGTTTCCGGCTTCACCATCAATTACACCATCACCATCAATTATGGTAGTTCCACTACTAATAATAAAGAAGCAAGGATAATAATTAACAGCTTTGCCATCCTTGTCAAAACTTATAGTTTTATCAGACAGATCCAAAGTCGTATCTTTTGTAATCGTCATCAGTCCATAAAGCGATGCACCGCTATAGTCCAGATTTAATACGGCTACATCGTTACTAAGAACTACTTTTCCACCTGCTTCAAGCGCTGTTTTTAAAGACTCTTCATCTTCAGCGAACTGCGTGTCTTTGCCTTCCCAAGCCTCTACTGCGCTTGCAAACGGCTCCATTTGGATCGCGTACGCCTTAAAGGTAAGCTCTAAGCCGTCCTTCAGATTGCCTTCTTCATCAAGCATATCGCTGTTTTCAAGCGCGGCGCTGTAATAAACGGTATCGCCCGCAAGTACGCTGAAGGACTTGGTTTCATCGTCGGCGCTTACCACACGGTAATAAACATTGTCATAGCCGTCCAGCAGCGTCCAGCCGTCCGCGATTGCGTATTCCACAAGCCCGTCCGTTGTATCCGTTACCTCTACGAACACATATGCGTCCACCGTGTTGGTTACGGTAACCGTGGGGTCTTTCGCCTGCGAAGTGCCGGGAACGATCTCATAATCATCGCCCGTTGTTTCCTCAAGGTCAACCGTTACCTGGTTTGTGCTGAATGTGTTGGTTACATCATCTGTTTCATCGGTAAGATACGCGTATGTGCCCGCGCCCAAAAGCATGGAGAGTGCAAGCACCACCGCCGCTACAGATGCAAGAACCTTTGATTTTTTGGATTTCTTAGTTTTTTCTTCCATTTTTAAAACCTCCTTAACCAATTCAAGTTTTTTTATTTTTACCGGCAAATACAGTTGCCGAAAGCCCTCCGCTCACAAGCAGCGCGGCAATCAGCCCCGAAAACGCCGCCGCACCGGAGCTGCCGGTGTTAGGGCTTATCGGGCTTGTGTTAACATAGGTTGCAGCCGTTTCGGATTCCTGCGTTTCCTCCTGCGCAGTCTGCTCGGAGGTCGGTTCGGTAACATCCTCGCCGGAAAATGTATTAACTACGGTATTAGAAATATCCGATACATATGCGGAAGTGCGCCCGAAATCTAAAAAGCATGTGCAGATAACGCAGAGCACAAGCACAGCGGCAAGCGCACTTTTCTTTTTTTGCTTTTTATCCACGAATCAAGGCGACCTCCCCCTTTTTATTTTTTCGGCAAATCTATCAAACAACCTCTACATAATCCACGGCGGTGCCTTCAGGCAAAAATTCGGCAACCGCAAGGTCTATCGCCTGTGCCGAGGTGAGTGACGCCGTTTGAACAGCGTATGCCGTTGTGCAAATGGTTTTTTCACCCAGTTCTTCTACATCCTGCTGTGTAAGCTCCTGAGAAACCTGAACCTGCGTAAATATCGGATTGAGCACAATATCCTGCGATGACTGTGAAGCGTCAACACTGCTTGAATAGATATAAAGCGTATTGCCACCGGACTGCGCAACCTGCAGCCAAGACTGCGTATCTATATTCAGGGTGAACAAATCATCGCCAAGCTCATTTTCAACAAAAATGAAAACATAGCAGGATTCGCTGCCCGCAAGAACGGTCGGAGTCGGGTCCTTGTCCAGCGTTGCGCCCGCAACATATTTATAGCTGTTGCTTGTTACTCTGTCTCCCTCTATCTCGTTGCCGTAAGCGTCCACAGGCGCCTCGTCCAGCACTATGGAAATGGCGCCGCCGGCAAAAGTATTCACAACTCTGTCACTTGTATCGGACAGCCAGGAAAGAGTGGGCGTTATTGTGATAGCGGCAACAAGGGCAACGGAAATCAACAGCACTAAAAATTTTCTGCTCCTTTTCATAGGCGTTACCTCCTTTCCAAAAAAATTAAAAAAAACTGTAAAAACACAGGATATCAGCTTTCAATTTGTGCCTCTGGGTCGCCGGCGCTTTCCTTCTGCACCCTTAACTTCTTTTTACGGCGTTTATCCAAAATATCGCCCGTAACGGAGATGACGCCGAACACAACCACGGCGGCTATAAGATAAGGCCGCACCTCATCTGAAGTAATCACGCGGACGGCGGCGCCGACCTTAGGTATGCCGTAAACGACCTTGCCCACAACATTTCCCCACAAAACCGGAGACGGGTCCGCCGAGGAATTGGCGTCTCCCTGCGTGGTAAAGGTGCCGTTTTCCGTATCAACGGCAATAACCCTGTGGGTAACAAGCGTTCCGCTTGCGTTCATAACATAGGTAATGACATCGCCAACCTGAATTTCCTCCGCGGAAACCTCTTTAACAAACACAAGCGAATCCTTCGGATATTTGGGATACATACTTCCGCTTTCCACCGTAAAAAATTCTATGCCGGAAAGATTCAGCGCAATAAGCGCCGCGGCAATCACGGCAATAACCGTGATTAAAAAGCTGGTAATAAAGCTGCTGACGGCGCCGGCAATATTTTTAATTTTTTCTTTTTTCCGAGCCGTACCCCGCATACTCACCACACCAAATGAAAATCAGACTAAATGAACAGAGAATATATAATTTAGATGGTATTTATTCTTCTAAATAGACTTTTTTAACAATTGTTTACGATATTATGAATTTTTTATTATCTTATTTATATTAAATGACTATTTATTGTATTTGTCAAGGGGAAAAACAATGAAACTTCATATTTTTTTGGACTTGGCTGCATAAATTAAATACGAGTAATTACATTATAGGACTATTTGTCCTAATTATCAAGGGAAAAACAGTAAAACTTTATAATTTTTTTGAGCGGGTGATAATATGCACTTAAGAATCAGAGATCTCCGCGAAGACAGGGATCTTACACAAAAGCAAATTTCCGCAATGCTGATTTGTGACCAATCACTTTACTCAAAATACGAACGCGGAGAAAGGGAAATTCCCCTTAATCTTATTATCAAGCTTGCTGATTTTTATGATACAAGCATTGATTACCTTGTCGGCAGAACGGACGACCCTAAAAAGTACAAATAAATCTCAGGCGCGCCTACTGCGGTGAGGTGCGCCTTTTTTTGCGCGGGCGCGATAAAGGCGGGAGTCCGAAGCCGCCTGCCGAAAATTCATGCGCCTTCCCCTGCGAATCATTGACAAATGATTTATATTGCTATACTATTTTAATTAGCTGATAATATAAGGTATATACGCCCTTTTTTACGCGCTTGAGGTAACCATATGAAAAACAAAACGCTTGAAAATATAATCTATATGATAAAAAACTGGACGGCGTGGGATAAAAAAAGCATT
Source organism: uncultured Bacteroides sp. (assembly GCA_964405895.1). GTDB lineage: Bacteria > Bacillota > Clostridia > Oscillospirales > Acutalibacteraceae > Eubacterium_R. The sequence goes on from CAYOPQ010000018.1 coordinate 6,112, forward strand.
TTATATTTCGCCGTACGCGTTCCCGCGCTTGTTTTGCAGCCGATTGTAACGGCATACATACCGAAAGCGATTATAGACTGCATTGAAAAGGGCGTTACGGTGGGGCGCTTAACGCTTGTTGTTGCGCTGCTCAGCCTGCTTTTAACCTTCACCATATGGATGGACCCGTTTATGAAGGAGCTGATAAGGGGCGGCGCAAGGATTGTAAGAATGAGATACGCCGTTACGGCGTTTCGCAAAAATCTTAGGACGGATTATGTAAATATAGAGAGCCTTGAGGGCAGAGAACTTTACAAAAGAGCGGAGGCGTTTTATAACGCGCGCTTTTCTTCCGGCGCGGATTTTATTGAGGAGTGCAATAATTTTTTAGTTTGCGTAATCGGCGTTATCGCCTCTGCCGCTCTGATTTACAAAATCAATATCTTTATGATTTTGCTGATTCTTTTGACCTGCGCCGGCGAATTTTTATTGCTGAAGCTTTTAAACAAAAAGCAAAAGGCAACACTTGACAACAGCGCGGGGCTTTCGGCAAGGCTGGATTATTTTTATAAGCTCAGCAAAAGCAGCGGCGCCTCTAAGGACATTAAGATATACGGCTTTCAGGATTATTTTATTTATGCGGTGGCGAAAATAACGGCTGATATTGAAAATATCATAGCGAAACACACGCACCAAAGCGCGGCGGTAAACGGGATAAGGGCGGTACTGAATCTTATCCGCCAGCTTATTGCATATGTATACCTGATTTATCTTGTAACGCTCGGCAGCCTTACCGTTTCTGAATTTGTTTTTTATTTCGGAATCATAACGGGCTTTTCAAACTGGATTGTAAATCTTGTTTTTTCCTATTCGCAGATAGAGCGCTGCGCCGACGACTGCGAGGCTTTCCGCAAATATACCGAAAGCGAAAACGAAAGCGGCGGCAAGCCCGATGTGGATTTCAGCGAGGTGGAATCCATTGAATTCAAGGAGGTTTCCTTCACATACCCTTCCGCCGAAAAAAGCACGATCAACAATATGTCCTTTAAGGTGCGCAAAGGGGAAAACATTGCGATCGTGGGCGAAAACGGAGCGGGAAAAACCACGGCAATAAAACTGCTCTGCGGCCTGTATTACCCCACAAGCGGCGATATTCTGATCAACGGGAAAAGCAGCCGCGACTTTTCAAGCGAAAGCTATTTTGACTTGTTTTCCGCAGTGTTCCAGGATTATTACTTTATGCCGATGACCATTGCTCAAAATATAAGCGCAAAAAAAGAATACGACCGGGAAAGACTGTATTCCGCGTTTAAGAAAGCGGGCATTTTTGAAAAGATAAACGCCTTGCCGGATAAGGAAAACGCGCTGATGGATAAAGAGGTTTATAAAAACGCCGTTGATTTTTCCGGCGGCGAAAAGCAGAAGCTGCTGCTTGCAAAGGCGATATACAAGGACGCGCCCGTTCTGATTCTTGACGAGCCGACGGCGGCGCTTGACCCCATCTCCGAAAACGAGCTTTATTTAAAATACAACGAGCTGACGGAAAACAAGATTTCGTTTTTCATTTCCCACAGGCTTTCCTCCACGCGCTTTTGCGACAGAATATTGTTTATAAAGGACGGCAGGATCGCCGAAAGCGGAACGCACGACGAGCTTATGGCGCGCAGGGGCGCATATTACAGAATGCATCAGATTCAGAGCTGCTATTACAAGGAAGCGGGGGTGGCTGTGCATGCGTAATATGAAAATGATTTTTAAAATCTACAAGGAGATTCAAAGCCTTGAAAAAAAGGTTTTGCCCGCGGTTGCGCTGCACGCAGTTGCCGCGTCAATCAAGCCGTTTGTAAATATACTTTTTACGGCTGAAATTATCAATCTGCTGAGCGACGGCAGTGATTTCAAAACCGTTATGCTGTACATAACCGCCGCCGTTGCCGTAAATTTTATACTGTTTTTCCTGAACGGGTTCCTTACGGAATACAGCCAGAATTTAAGGAACCTGCTGCTGAACAAGGAAAACAAAAAGGTTGCTTCCAAGCTGTTTCGAACGGAATATCAAAAGCTTGAAAACAGCGAATATAAGGAGCTGATTCACAAGCACGAGGAAGCCGAAAAAAGCAGATGGTCCCGTTTCCCGTATTTTGTATGGACGACCTTCCGGTTTTTAAACGGCTTATTCACCCTGATTATTTCCGTCATCATTATATTCCCTCTTCTTAAAGTTGGGTTTACCGCGACGGGGGATACTTTTTTTGAAAAGCCGGCTTTTCTGATTACACTCATCAGCGCCATACTTGTCATGGCGGCAATCATTCTTCTTGTTGCCGTAAACATAAACAAATCTTACCTGAAGGCAAACGAGAGCTATGCGGAGCTGGACAGAATCTTTTATTCCTTTCTTGATATTTTCGGCGATTACAGAACGGGCAAGGAAATCAGGATCTACAGGGAGCAGGATTTAATTGACAGCATTGCAACAAGTAAAATCCTGACGGAAGGCGAAAAAACGCTGAGAAAAATCTCTATGCACACGGCAAAGGCAAGCTCTTTTGTTGCGATACTCGGCGCATTAGTGGGCTTCGGCGTTTATCTGTTTATAGGCGTTAAGGGGCTGCTGGGGCTTTTCGGCATCGGCTCGCTTGTGCTGTACTGCGGCTCGTTTATGCAGATCATAAACGGCATTATGATGATGGCAAACACCTTTGGAAAGCTTCAGGAAATCCTGCCGCTTGCCGAGCGTTATTTTGAAATTCTTGACGCCAAGGACGATATGGAATACGGCGAAAAGGAATTGGATTTAAAAGACAAATTTGAAATAGAATTCAAAAATGTTTATTTCAAATACCCGAACGCCGAAAGCTACGCCTTAAAAAATATCAGCATAAAAATAAGCGGCGGGGAAAGCCTTGCGGTAGTGGGCAGGAACGGCAGCGGCAAAACCACCTTTATTAAGCTCCTTTGCAGGCTGTACGATGTTACGGACGGCGAAATCCTTATTAACGGCGTGAACATCAAGGAATACTCAAAGGAAAGTTTAAGCAGCATTTATTCCGTTGTTTTTCAGGATTTCAACATCTTTTCCGTACCGCTTGCCCAAAACATCTCCGCAAGCGGGGAATACAACAGGGACAAGCTGTATGACGCGCTTGACAAGGCGAATATAAAGGACAGAGTGCTGAAAATGGAGCACAAGGAAAACACTTATCTTTATAAGGATTTAGACAAGACAGGCGTTGAAATTTCCGGCGGCGAGGCGCAAAAGCTTGCCCTTGCAAGAGCGCTGTATAAGGACGCGCCCGTTGTTATCCTTGACGAGCCCACCGCCGCGCTGGACCCGATTGCCGAAAACGAGGTATACAAACGGTTCAGCACATTTGTTGAAAACAAAACAGCAATCTATATATCTCACCGCCTTTCAAGCTGTGTATTTTGCAGCCGCATTGCCGTATTTGACCATGCAGAGCTTGTGCAGACGGGCGCCCACGCCGAGCTGCTGGACAGCGGCGGAAAATACGCCGAGCTGTGGAACGCGCAGGCGGAATATTACCTGCAATAATTGCGTATGGACAAATTATGACTTTTGGTTTATAATTTGAATATACATTTTACCGTTTAACAGCCCGCAAGGCGGGCGGAGCAGAAGAAGGAGAGGCGTACATATGAGCAAGAAAAAGAAAGCGGCGATTGCCGCGGCAGTGATTGTTCTAGTGATAGCGGTCGCCGGCGGGATATTCGCGTTTATATCATACCGCCAAGCCGAGCAGTACAACGCGGTCATGGAAGAGGTGGCGCTGATAAACGAGATTATTGACCAGGAATACACCTCCGATATTGACTGGGAGGAGCTTGACACTTTGCTTGAGCGCCGTGTTACAAGCGGAAAATACGAACAGGTTGAGGGCGCGTATAAAAGCTATATGACGGACTTTTACGAAATCGTTTACGATGCCACAGACGCTTCCGGCGATGAATCGTTTACAACATTCCTTTCAGGTGATAATCTGGAAAGCGACGGCCCCGATTTTGAACAGTCCTATGAAAAAATCGACGAACTGATTGCAAGACTGCAGACGGATAAAGAGGAATATACCGCCATGCTTACGGAGGATTCTGTGTCCGCCTATGCAGAAAGCGCCGGGCTTGAGGGCAAATACCTTGAAATGTACAACACGATCTTAAGCGCTTATTCCTACGACGAAACGCAGGAGGATGTTTTTACGGAATCCATCAATTCCACCATGGAAACGCTGAACGCGCTCATCGACATCTTTGATTTCCTTACACAAAACAGCGACGACTGGTATATTGAGGACGGCACGCTGATTTTCAGCAGCGACACGCTTTATAACAGTTATAACGAGCTTATGGAAACGATATAAAGCGCACGGCAAAAATTTTGCCATCTTAACCGCTTACGCAAAATTGTTATTACAGAAAAAATAAAACGGCTGTAACCCGAATAACAGGTTACAGCCGTTTTTTATGACTTTTTATATAAAGCGGTTACTTTCGTGCGTTTTGCGCGGCTTGCTCGGCAAGCTTTTCCGGAGAGCCGCAGCATTTTTTATACTTTTTGCCACTGCCGCAGGGGCACGGGTCATTCGGACCCACTTTTTTTGCCTTTTTGACGGGCTCTTTTTTTACGCTGTCATCACCGCCGGAGGAAGTTGCCGTTATCTTTGCAACCGCCTGCCGCTGGGTATCCTCACGGCGCCTTACGACCGTTGTAAACATCATTTTTACGGTGTTTTCGCGTATGGCTTCCGTCATTTCATCAAACATATCGTAGGATTCCATTCTGAACGCGACAACGGGGTCCTGCTGCGCGTAGGCGCGCAGGTGAATACCGTCTTTCAGATTATCCATGGCGTCGATATGATCCATCCAGAGCGAATCAACATTTCTGAGCAGGATTTTGCGCGAGAGATCCTGATAAATCTCATCGCCGAGCATTTCGTGCCTTTCCTGCAACTTTTTATTACCGGTATCTTTAAGGAATTCGGTAATCTCTTCCACGCTCATTTCACCAAGCTTATCGCAGTCCTCATCCGAAAGCAGCCAGCCGCGGTATTTTTCCTTGAGACCGTTCAGGTTCCAATCGTCTTTATGCGCGTCCTTCGCGCAGTAAACAGGCACATTGGCTTCTATGCTTGATTCAAGCATATCAACAATTTTATCACTGAGGTCAATGCCGTCAAGCACCATATCGCGCTGCTTATAGATAAGCTCTCTCTGGCGGTTCATTACATCGTCATACTGAAGCGTTTGCTTTCTGATGGCAAAGTTCTTGCCTTCCACCTTCTTTTGCGAGGATTCAACGGTGTTGGAGATCATCTTGCTCTCTATCGGCATATCCTCGTCAACCGCAAGGCGGCTCATCATCGCTTTCATTCTTTCGCCGCCGAACAGGCGCATAAGATCGTCTTCCGTAGAAAGATAGAACTGTGACGCGCCGGGGTCGCCCTGACGGCCGGCACGGCCTCTGAGCTGATTATCTATACGGCGCGAATCGTGGCGCTCTGTGCCGAGTATGAAAAGGCCGCCCGCGTCACGGACTTTATCCGCCTCGCCCTTTATCTTCTCTTTGTATTTATCCTCAAGCTCACGGAAGACCTTTCTTGCCTCAAGTATCTCCTCATCCTCGGTTTCGGCAAAGCCCTTTGCCTCCGCAATGATCTCTTCCGGATACTGCTGCTTTTTCATTTCCGCCGTTGCAAGGAATTCCGCGTTGCCGCCGAGTATGATATCCGTACCGCGCCCCGCCATGTTTGTGGCAATGGTAACGGCGCCGAGCTTACCCGCCTGGGCAATGATCTCCGCCTCGCGCTCATGGTTCTTCGCGTTAAGAACATTGTGCGCGATACCGGCTCTTTTGAGCATCTTTGAAAGCAGCTCGCTCTTTTCAATGCTGATTGTGCCCACAAGTATGGGCTGGCCGTTTTCGTGGCACTTTTTGATCTGCTCTATAACATGCTTGAATTTTGCCCTTTCCGTTTGGAAAATCACATCCGGCATATCGTTTCTGATCAGCGGCTTATTCGTTGGGATTTCAACAACATCAAGCTTATATATCTCGCTGAACTCCTGGGATTCCGTTGAAGCGGTACCCGTCATACCGGAAAGCTTTTTATAAAGCCTGAAATAGTTTTGGAAGGTTATGGTTGCAAGCGTTTTGCTCTCGTGCTCTACCTTAACGCCCTCTTTTGCCTCTATAGCCTGGTGCAGACCGTTGTTATAGCGCCTGCCGAGCATGATACGGCCGGTAAACTCATCAACAATAAGCACCTGCCCTTCCTTCACAACATAGTCAATATCCCTGCGCATAACGCCGATTGCTTTGATTGCCTGATTGATATGGTGAAGGAGCGTGGTGTTTTCCATATCCATAAGGTTTTCCACGCCGAAATATTCTTCCGCCTTTTTTACACCGCTTTGGGTAAGCGTGGCAGTGCGCGCCTTTTCGTCAACAACAAAATCGCCGTCATACGCAGATTCCGTATCTTCTTTTTCGTTCATCTGCGCAACTTTATCCATCTTGAGCGTTCTTGCGAAATCATTTGCCCTGCGGTAAAGGTCTGTTGACTGCTCGCCGCGGCCGCTGATGATAAGCGGCGTTCTCGCCTCGTCGATAAGGATGGAGTCCACCTCGTCCACAATAGCAAAGTTGTGACCGCGCTGCACCTTCTGCTCCTTATAAAGCACCATATTATCCCTAAGATAGTCAAAGCCCATCTCGTTATTCGTGCCGTATGTTATATCGCAGTTATATGCCTCCTGCCTCTGCGCGTTTGTCTTTTCATGAATAATAAGACCCGCAGACAGCCCCAGAAAGCGGTAAAGTTTGCCCATCCATTCGCAGTCGCGCTTAGCAAGGTAATCGTTTACCGTAACGATATGGACGCCCTTGCCCTCAAGTGCGTTCAGATACGCGGGGAGCGTAGCAACAAGCGTTTTACCCTCGCCCGTTTTCATTTCCGCAATCCTGCCCTGGTGCAGGATTATGCCGCCGATGACCTGAACGCGGAAATGCTTCATACCGAGCACGCGCCATGCCGCTTCGCGGCACACGGCAAAGGCGTCGGGTAAAATATCGTCCAGCGTTTCGCCGGCGGAGAGCCTGCCCTTGAGTATTTCCGTTTGGGAAACAAGCTCTTTATCGCTCATGGGCTCGTATTTGCTTTCAAGCTCAAGCACTTTATCCGCCGTTTTAGAAACGCGCTTTACCTCTTTTGTGGAATAATCGCCGAAAATGGCGGTTAAAAATTTACTTGCCATGATTACACCTCTGATAATGAATTGATTATTCAAAACCTGATTAAACAGTATAGCACATTCTGTTTAAAAAGTCCAATACTTATTATTCGGAGCAATTAAATACCTATGGCGCTCTTAATGGCTCCGAGCGCGCCGCCGGAAACGCCGTCCTCAGCGTCCTCGTCAAACTCAAAAATCAGGTTTTCCTCGCCCTGTGTAATGGTAATCGTTATCTCCTGCGCCTCGCTCATCATGGAAGCGCTGTCTATGCTTTCCTCTAATACGGAAAGGTTTTCATCAAGCCAAGTATCGTTTGAAAGATTTACAAGGAGCTGGAGCGTGCTGTAGTCGCTGAGCAGGTCGTTTACAAAATCTGTTGCCGCCTGATAAAGATACTTATTCATCACCGAAACCGTAACGGTAGCGTTTTCGGTATCTATGGCGGTTATCTCATAAGTCAGGTTTTCAAACATGGCTCTGCCGAGCTCGGCAAACTGCTCGTGGCTTTCCGCATAGGACATGATTGTGCTCAGCGTTGAAGAGCTTACATACTGCCCCAGCGCCTCGGTATCAAATTCCTTAAGGGCGGTAAAGACCGTCTCCGCCGTTGCGGTTATATTCTCTTCCGTCATTTCCGTGCTTGTTTTAGAACAGCCCGCAAGGCAGCATATGAGCATTGCGGCGCAGAGAAAAAGCGATATGGTTCTTTTCATTTTTGTATCTCCTTTTGTTTAATTCATACAAAGTATCATTTATTATATATAATAGCACTGAATTTTTCAACAATACCGCCGATTTATTAATAAAACATTTTAAATTTATCGGAAAAGCATCCGCCGCGGCGCTCAATCTTAACTATTCTTAATATTGTTTTAATCTGTTTTTTATTTGAGAATGCTTTAATGTATTTAACGGTTGGTGTTTCAATGTGCGTGAAACTGTGATATATTAGTTTGAGAGGTGATGATCATGCATACTGTTCTTGTTTGCGACGACGATAAGGCGATTCTGGATTCAATAGAAATCTACCTGAAAGCAGAGGGCTTGCGTGTTCTCAAGGCGAAAAACGGAAACGAGGCGCTTGCGCTCTCCGCCGAAAATGAAATCCACTGCATGGTGCTGGACATCATGATGCCCGGGCTTGACGGACTGCAAACCACGCTCAGAATCCGCGAGCAAAAGCGCAGCTTCCCTATAATCATGCTTTCCGCAAAATCAGAGGATACGGATAAAATCATCGGCTTGGGCTTCGGTGCGGACGATTATGTTACCAAGCCGTTCAACCCGCTGGAGCTTGTGGCAAGAATCAAATCGCAGATAAGGCGGTATATATCCTTTTCCGGCTTTGTGCAAAAGGAAACGCAGCTTGTAACGGGAGGGCTTATTGTGGACACAAGCGCAAAAACCGTAAGTCTGGACGGGGAGCCCGTTAAACTTACGGCGCGCGAGTATATGATCCTTGAATACCTTTGCAAAAATATGGGGCGTGTATTCTCCTCCGCCCAAATCTATGAGGCGGTGTGGAACGAGCCGGCGTATAAATCGGAAAAAACAGTTACCGTGCACATTAAAAACATAAGGGATAAAATAGAGATAAACCCTAAGGAACCGAAATATATCAAGGTGGTGTATGGACTTGGATACAAGGTGGATAAAATTTAAATACTCGGGATTCAACAAATTTCTGTGCGCGTTGATTTGCGCGGTGTTTGCCGGGCTGCTGCTTGTAAACGGCACAACCGTTATTCGGCATTTCGCCTATTTCGGCTATGGGGGAATCGCATACAGCGTTTCGGTCAATTATATAGATACAGACGAATTTGCCGCGGCGCTGAACAATGATTTGGCAACAATCATAGACGATGTGAGCCACAACGCGAACCAAGCGGCTTACGGCAACGCCAAGGCGCTTACCGTTTCGGATGCCGTGCGCTTTGCGGACTATGCCCGCGCCTATGTTGAGGAATACGCAAACCAGCTATATGCGCTGGATATACCCGGCTATGAGGATTACGGGGTGTCCGACTGGTGGTTTGACGACGACTCGTACACGCTTTATTTTGATTTAGATGTATTGGGTGATGAAAGCAACGAAATTCCTCTTGTAACATTTTATGCGGAGGATCTTCTTTCAAAAAGCAGCGAGGCGCTTACGAATGCGTTTAACACGCAGTTTGGCGACGCCGTTTATAATTACTTTTGCCGTACGACCACGGAGGCGGGCGAATCCGACGCGCTCGGGCTGAAAAACATTCTGTATTACGCGGAATTTTCCGACGGCTCCGTAGCAACCAACATGGACGACGCGGACGACATCGATGCGCTTATCATTTCAGTGACTGACGGCGTTGGGGATTATTTTGAATATGAAAACGGCGCAGCGCGTTCGAGCGATTCACTGAGCGGTATTGCAATCAACAGCGATGACTTTTATTACAACACCACGGAAAACCTGCGGCTTTATGTTTCTGTGGATTCGTCCTTTTCACAGAATGACAGCTACGGCATCGTAAACGCAAAACTTTCGGGAATTGCCTCCGAAAACGCCAGAATCGCCGCCCTTATAGGGATATTCTGCCTTCTGGGCTGTGTGATCTTTGCGGTGCTTTCCATTCGCCTTGCAGGAAACAGAGCGGACGGCACGGTCAAGACGCTTGCCGCCGACAGACTGCCGCTTGACATAGGCTTTATCCTGACCGCGTTTGCCGTTTTTGTGCTCGCCGTGCTTCTGTTATACTTTAACGCAAGTGAACGGCAAGCGGTGTTCGGCTCCGTTTACTCCACTTATTTTGAGAATCTTTCAAGCGGGTTTTACACCTCGGTGCTTTATAAAGGTATGCTGTTCGCAATAGGCGCGGCAATTTGCCTGATGTTATTGGGCTTTTCCCTGTCCGCCGCAAGGAACGCGAAAGCAGGCGTAAGCCTGCCAAAGCACACCTTTGTCTATAAAGCCGCACACTTTATATACCGCACTTGCAGCCGCGGCTTTAACAATATTAAAGGTATGGATAAAAAAGCCGTAACGGCGGTATTCCTCTTCTGCTTTTGCAATATTGCAGGCGTTGGAATATCTATGCTGTTTTTTGAAAGCTCATATTCTTCGGTTTTCGGTACGATTATGGGCACAATATGTATGCTCGCCGTTTTAGCAGCCGACGCCGTATGTATTTATAAAGTATTCCGCTTTATGCACGCCCTTGACCGGCTTATGGACAGCAGCGCATCCGACGAACCCGTTGATATGAATACCGCCGAGCTGCCTAAAGCCCTTAAGCCGCTTGCCGAAGCCCTGGATAAAAAGAACGCGCAGCTTCAAAAAGCCGTGATGAAAGCCGTTAAGGATGAGCGGACCAGGGTGGAGCTTATAACAAATGTTTCCCACGACCTTAAAACGCCGCTTACCTCCGTTATAAACTATATTGATTTGCTTAAAAAATGCAATATTGAAGACGAAACGGCGGCGGAATATATGGGCGTGATAGAAGAAAAGGCGAACAGGCTTAAACATCTTATAGAAGACCTGATAGAGGCGTCCAAGGTTTCCGCGGGCAATATTGCGCTGAACAAAACAAATCTGAACCTGAACGAGCTTGCCGATCAGGCGATTGTTGAATTTGCCGACGACTTTGAGAAAAACAACCTGGAGCTTATCTTTGAGGACGCCGGCGGAAAGCATTTTGTTTTTGCCGACGGAACAAAGATATACAGGGTATTGGAAAATCTGCTTTCAAACGCGCGGAAATATTCCGCACCCGGCACCCGCGTTTATGTAAGGCTTTATTCAAGCGGCAGCGACGGCTGCTTTGAAATCAAAAACATTTCCAAGGACAGACTGAACATAAGCGCAAGCGAGCTTACGGAACGCTTTGTCCGCGGCGATAAGGCCAGAACGGACGAGGGCAGCGGTCTCGGCCTTTCCATAGCCAAGGAGCTTTGCACCCTCAACGGAGGAAGGCTTGACCTGCAAATAGACGGCGACCTGTTCAAAGCCACGGTCATACTGCCTTTAGGCGAAACACAGAACGGCAATCCCCCGCAGTAAAATCAAAATCAGAATGAAGGCAGTAACAAGCCCGGGCGCAGTGCGGCGGGCTTGTTATTTTTTGCGGTTTTATCTTAGAAACGAATTGTAATTATAGAATATTCTGAATGGATTTACGGATTTTGTTTTTATGCAGAACACATACCGGCGCAAAAAAAACAGCCCTGCAAAAGCAGAGCTGTAATAAGAATAAATATTTGCGTATCTCTTGCGCAGCCGAAATTATCTCTTGGAGAACTGGGGCGCGCGACGGGCGGCTTTGAGACCGTACTTTTTTCTTTCCTTCATACGAGGATCTCTTGTAAGGAAGCCTGCCTTTTTAAGGATGGGGCGAAGAGATTCGTCATACTGAAGAAGCGCCCTTGCTATACCGTGGCGGATTGCGCCCGCCTGACCCGATACGCCGCCGCCGTTAACACGGCAAACAATATCGAACTTCTCTTTTGTTTCTGTAAGAACAAGAGGCTGGTTAACGATGAGCTTAAGGGTATCAAGGCCGAAATAATCGTCTATATCTCTGTCATTGATTGTAACCTTACCCGTACCGGCATATACGCGAACGCGGGCAACGGATTCTTTTCTTCTGCCTGTGCCGTAGAAATATGGATTTGAATCGTACATAATCTCTTAACCTCCCTTAAAATTCCCAAGCTGTGGGCTGCTGCGCCTCATGCTTGTGCTCTGCGCCTTTGAAAATGCGGCATCTTGTAAGCTGCTTTCTGCCCTGGGTCGTATCCGGGAGCATACCCTTGACGGCAAGCTTCATTGCAAAATCGCTCTTTTCTTTCATAAGAGTGCCGTATTTGACCTCTTTAAGGTTGCCGATATAGCCGGTGTGGTGCTGATAAAGCTTTTTGTTCAGCTTATCGCCCGTGAGAACGGCTTTGTCTGTGTTGATAATAATTACGAAATCTCCGCAATCCACATGGGGAGTGAAAATCGGCTTCTGCTTGCCGCGAAGAAGAACGGCGGCTTCGGCAGCAACTCTGCCGAGCGGCTTGCCCGCGGCGTCAATAACATACCACTTGCGTTCGATCTCGTCTGCCTTTGGCATAAATGTTGACATCTTACTTACCTCCAAACGAGTTATTAGTTTTTCAACTTGCCGCATTATAATAGCACAAGGCTGTTAAGAAGTCAACACCGAATTTAAAAAAATTCATAATATCTCTTGTTTTCTTCATTTTCTATTATATTATCTCCTGTTTTCTTATTTTTAATTTATCGGTTCGGCGTTAGACAGCGGCGCTTCCGCGCGCCCTGCACGGCAATTCATGCTTGAAAAGGCGCGGCGGATTTGATACACTTAATATGTTATGGCACAGTATGCAATGTAAAAAATATATGGAGGTGCGCATAATGAAAATATCCGAAATATTAAAAAGCAAAAAGGTTACCGTTTCCTTTGAGGTGTTTCCGCCCAAGGAATGGAGCAAGATAGAAACCACAAAGGCAGTTGTGCGCGAGATGGCGAAAAGCGCCCCCGCCTTTATGAGCGTTACATACGGCGCCGCCGGCACACGCACGGGCTTTACAACCGAAATTGCCCAAGCGATTATGGAAAGCGGCGTAGTTCCCCTTTCTCACCTTACCTGCCTGACATCCACTAAGGATAAAATAAAAAGCGTGCTCGGCGAATGGAAGGAAAACGGAATAGAAAATATTCTTGCCCTGCGCGGCGATATTCCCCGGGACTTTGAATTTCCGAACGGCAGGCATTTTGAGCACGCATATGAGCTTGTTGAAACAATAAAGGAAGAGGGCGGGTTCTGTATCGGCGGAGCGTGTTATCCGGAGATACACCCGGAAAGCGCAGGTCGGGTAGAGGATATACAGCACCTTAAAGAAAAGGTTGACTGCGGCGTTGATTTTCTTACAACGCAGATGTTTTTTGACAACGAGGTGTTTTTCCGCTTTAAAGAAAACTGCCTGATCAAGGGCATAGATGTGCCGATTATTGCGGGCATCATGCCCATTACCAACGCGGGGCAGATCAAGCGCAGCGTTGAGCTTTCCGGCTGCAGCTTCCCTAAAAAATTCTCTAAAATCATTGAGCGCTTCGGCGACGACCCGGCGAAGATGAAGCAGGCCGGCATCATTTACGCTACAGAACAGATTATAGACCTTATGGCGAACGGACAGAACAACATACATATATACACCATGAACAAGCCCGATGTAGCGGAATCAATCATGAAAGGGCTTTCGGCTATAATAGATGAATAGAAAAGAAATATTAAGATATATGCGCACAAACAGCCGCGTTGACGATGAACGGCTGCTTGCGTTGATTGACAGCACCGTTGCCGAAATAGACGAAATATGCCTGCCGAAAACCCTTTACAGGATTTTTGACTGCGAGGTAACGGAAAACGCGCTTAAAACAGAGGGTTTTGAATTCCGGAGCCTGCGCCTTGCGCAAAATCTTGCCGGATGCAGGCGCGTTGCCCTGCTTGCCGCAACGCTCGGGGTAAACGGAGATATGCTGCTGCGCAAATACGCGTCAGACAGCGCCCGTCTGCTGGTTACGCAGGCGGCGCTTGCAGCTAAAACAGAAGAGGTGTGCGATGCCTTACAGGCTGAAATAGAGGCAACGGAGCGCGTCAAGACCCGGCAGAGATATTCGCCAGGCTATTTTGACCTTGATATAACAGAGCAAAAAAAAATATTTGCCCTTGCGGATATAACAAAGCGCTGCGGTATAACCTTAAGCGCCACCTGCCAGATGATCCCCACAAAATCCGTAACGGCATTTGCCGGTATAGACCCGGCGGAGGAATAACGATTTATGGACATAAAATTCTTTGACGGCAGTATGGGCACAATGCTGCAAAGCATGGGGCTTGCCGCCGGCGAGCTGCCGGAACTGATGAATATAAACGAGCCGCAAAAGGTGCTTGCCGTGCATACGGCTTACGCGCAGGCGGGCAGCGAATATATAACCACCAACACCTTCGGCGCCAACAGGCTTAAAATAAAAGACCCTGAAGCCGTTATACGCGCCGCCGTAAGCCTTGCCAAAAGCACCGGCAAAAAGGTTGCGCTGGATATAGGCCCTACGGGCAAGCTTTTAAAGCCGATGGGCGAGCTTGATTTTGAAGACGCGGTTGATATTTTTGCGCAGATGATCAAAGCCGGCAGGGACGGCAGCGACATTGTGCTCATAGAAACCATGAGCGATACCTATGAGATAAAAGCCGCCGTGCTCGCGGCTAAGGAGAACTGCGACCTGCCTGTTTTCGTTACAATGATATTTGACGACAACGGCCGCCTATTAACAGGGGCGGACATAAAAACAGCCGTCGCCCTGCTGGAGGGGCTCGGCGTGGATGCGCTCGGCTTCAACTGCGGGCTCGGCCCTGCCGAAACGCTGCCGCTTATTGAAGAAATACGCAAATGGACCAGTCTGCCGATTATCGTGCAGCCCAACGCCGGTCTGCCGGAAAGCGTAAATGGCAAAACGGTTTACAATGTTTCGCCGGAGGATTTTGCGCGCGAAATGGAAAAAGCGGCGCAAACAGGCGTTTCCTACCTCGGAGGCTGCTGCGGCACCACGCCGGAGCATATCGAAAAAATGATTAAACTCTGCACCCGTGTTCCGGCAAATGTTCCCGAAAAAAAGAGCCGCACCTTTGTTTCCTCTTACAGCAAAACCGTTGAGCTCGGCGGCAAGCCCGTTATAATAGGAGAGCGGATAAATCCCACGGGTAAGAAGCTGTTTAAGGAGGCGCTGCGCAGAAACGATATTGAATATATCATCAAAGAGGGGCTTGCGCAAACGGACGCCGGCGCGCATATACTTGATGTAAATGTGGGCCTGCCCGAAATAGACGAGGTCAAAATGATGGAGTCCGCAATAAAAAGCCTCCAGAGCGTAATCCCCGCGCCGCTGCAGATAGACACCTCTAATATTGCGGCGCTGGAGCGCGCATTGAGGTTATACAACGGCAAGGCGATGATAAATTCCGTAAACGGCAAGGCGGATAATATGAAAGCCGTGTTCCCGCTCGCCAAAAAATACGGCGGCGTTGTGGTGTGCCTTTGCCTGGACGAGAACGGAATCCCCCAAAGCGCAGCGGGCAGAATCAAGATAGCGGAAAAAATCATAAACACCGCCGCGCAGTACGGAATCGATAAAAAAGACCTGATTGTTGACGCGCTTACGATGACCATAAGCACGGATTCCTCCAACGGGGCGGAAACATTAAAGGCGGTGGAATATATACGCCGCACGCTGGGCGTCAACACCGTTTTGGGCGTGTCCAACATTTCTTTCGGTCTGCCCAAAAGGGACGCTGTAAACACGGCGTTCTTCACTCTGGCGCTGCAAAGCGGGCTGTCCGCCGGAATTATAAACCCGAATTCACAAAGCATGATGAACGCCTATTATTCGTTTAACGCGCTGAGCGGGCTGGACGATAACTGCGCAGAGTATATAAACAGCGTTACCGTGCCGGAGCAGAGCGCACCCGCCGGTAAAACGACCCTGAAAACGGCTATTGTGAAAGGGATGAAGGAGGACGCGGCGGCGTGCGCGGCGGAGCTGCTGAAATCGAACGATTCTCTGGATATTATCAACAGCCATATCATCCCCGCTCTTGACGAGGTGGGAGAGGGCTTTGAGAAAAACAGGGTATTCCTGCCCCAGCTGCTGATGAGTGCGGACAGCGCGAAAGCGGCGTTTGACGTTATCAAGCAAAAGCTGGCTTTAAGCGGCAAGGAAACGAATAACGGGGAAAAAATCGTGCTTGCCACCGTCCACGGAGATATTCACGATATAGGCAAAAATATAGTTAAGGTGCTGCTTTCCAACTACGGCTTTGATGTGATTGATCTCGGTAAGGATGTGCCGGAGGAGGATGTGCTCAATGCCGTGCGCGAAAGCGGTGCAAGGCTGGTAGGGCTTTCCGCGCTTATGACAACCACCGTACCCGCAATGGAAAGAACCATTGAGCTGCTGCACAGCAATACAGACGCCAAAATCATCGTCGGCGGCGCTGTGCTCACCCAGTCCTACGCGGATATGATACATGCCGACTGGTACGCGAAGGACGCGATGGAAACCGTCCGCCTCGCGCAGGCGTTCTTCGGCAGCGCTGAATCGTTTGAATAAAATCCGCATATATACAAAAAAACAGAAAAAGGCAGCTGTCCGGTTTCCTCGGAAACGGCGCTGCCTTTTATTTTATATTTATATATTTGCTCCGCAAAACAACCTAACGCATACAGAAACCGTGATAAAGCTTCCCGGATACACGCAAGGGAAAGCCCTTTTAAAAGGATAGATTGGCAATCTTTTCCGCTCTGCATATTATAGAAAAAATGCTTTGGGGAGAAAACTATGGAAAACTGCCGTTATCCTTTTATAAATCTGCCGCTGCCGTATGATTACAGCGCGCTTGAGCCGTATATGGACGAAAAAACCATTTATCTTCATCACGACAAGCATTTGCAGACCTATATTGACAATTTAAATGCCGTGCTGAAAAATGAACCCGCGCTCAGAACGATGACCTTGGAGCAGCTTATTAGGAACTCCGGCAAGCTGCCTAAAAGGCTCCAGACCGCCGTTATAAACAACGCGGGCGGGGTTTACAATCACCGTTTCTTTTTTGACTGCCTTTCGCCGATGTCGGACCCCGGCTGCGCCCCGAATCTGGTAAACGAATTGACCTGCCGCTTTGAAAGCATGGAAAATTTTTGCTCTTTATTGAAAAGCGCCGCTCTCTCCGTTTTCGGCTCAGGTTATGTGTGGCTCGTCTACGGGCGCTGCGGTCTCAGAATCATGAGCACACCCAACCAAAGCAGTCCCGCGGAGCAGGGCTTTTGCCCGATAACCGCGCTTGATGTGTGGGAGCACGCATATTATATCAAATACAATAACAGGCGTTCCGACTACATAGATAACTGGTTTAAAATCATCAACTGGAATGAGGCGGAGAAACATTTCCTGAACTGCACAAAAAACAGAAAAGGCTGCATACAATAACGAATATCAGAAATCTCAGCTTTAAGGGCAGGATAAAACTGCCCTTGATTTTTTATGCGGCAAATAACCGCGTTATAAATTTTCCGTCAGCCGCTTCAGGATTTGAATATTTGTATCTGTAAGCTCTTTATATTTATCAAACCTGCGGAAATAGCTGATACAGATAATTTGAATGGAATAAATAACATAAGGTATTGCTGCTTTTTCTTCGTCCATCAAAACACTGACACTGTCATATCCTGCAACGATGTTATTTAATATTTCTTTCCATTTTTCCATATTGATTTCTTTTGAAAAGCATTCGGAAAGAACTGCTGTTGCCGGATAGCAAACATCAAATAACCTTATATTAACCTCACTCAAATCGAAATCAACAAATCCGCTGAAGTTCCCGTTATCAAAGAGCATATTTGCAGGGTTAATATCTCTGTGTATGACCTGCTTCGGAAGATTGTTATAAACCGTACCGAATTCTTTTTTATATTTGCTGACAAAAGCATTTGACAGACCGCATTCGTCTTGAATACTCGGAATTGCCGCGAGCGTTTCTTCATAGAGATTATTTTTTTCATAATCAGATATGTCAAAATCAGATAAAGCCGTGTGTAATTTCGCAATATTTTTGCCTATTTCAACCGCAATATCCGTATCATTAAATAGATCATCGCATCTTAACGGCTTTCCCGATACTCTTTTTTCGAGGATATAATACAAATCGCCGTCTTGAAAATAGTCATTACTGCCGATCGTTCTTACTGTTTCCCCGGTTGAAATATCCGCATTCGCAAGTAATTTTTTTATATTTACGCTGTTTCTTATATACCCAAAATCTGCCGTAAATTTGATAACATAATCATCGCCTATATAATAGGCATTCTCGTTTTGCCTGCCTGTATTTTCATTGATTATATTGCGTATTTCAAAGCCGTCAACATTCCATTGTTTTAAAACGGATTTTATTTTTTCTTTTGAAATCATAATATGCTCCTCCTGCAAAATGTTAATCTTGTAAGGTTTACAGCTTTTGTGATTCTTAATGAATTCTGAAGGAGAACAGTTATATTCACGCTTGAATGCTTTATAAAAACCAGCATATGTATCATAACCGAAATCAAATGCAACAGCAGTTTTAGATTTGCCTTGTGACATTTCAAATACGGCATATATAAGCTTTCTGCGGGTAATAAATTCAGCAGGCGAAAAGCCTGTATACCGCTTGAACACTCTGCAAAAATGCTCATAAGAATAGCCTGCGTTATTACACAATTCATGAACAGATATATTCGTCTTAACATTCTTATCAATGCAGTTAATACTTTGCTGAATAATGGACTTTACCACAAAACCTCTCCTTCCATCATTTTACACTTGCAAGTATGGATATATAATAACACTGTTTTTGTTCAAAAACATTTCCTGATTTGATATTATGCCTTGCAAGAAAGCATAAAACATGCGAGAATTTTATATTATTGTGTTTCAAGCAATTCTAATGTATAATCAAATTGTATATTAGACAATTCTAATTTATTATCAAATAATTTATTGCACTTATAAGGAAACTACAAAATGAGCAAGATTTATGCATATTATAATGAGGCTAATAATTCTCTAAACCTCCAATAAAAGAAATGCTTGTTAACGGAGAGATTGTAGTCGTTGATATTATAAAAGAAATCAATGAAAACATACCTTAAGTTATTCTGTGTAATTATTGAAAGGAAACAAAAAAATGGATTTAGACAACCACGATAAGAGGATACCATAT
>CAYOPQ010000019.1:0-25070 GCA_964405895.1 uncultured Bacteroides sp.
TTGCCGAAAATCAAATATGATAAGACAAAATAAACCGCCCTTTTCGGGGCGGTTTTCTTTGTAATGCGCGAATTTAGTCTTCGCCGCTCTCCGCATGTTTTTTTCGTATCTTCTCGGCGAATCCCTCAAGCTTATCCTTGATTTCGGGTATGGAATACTCAATGATTTTATCGGCGCTCACCGCTTCAATAAGATTGCGCACAAGAACGCGCACAATTGCCGCTATATCGCTGTCATTTTCGTCAAGCAGCGATTTCAACTGCAAAACGGCAGGTAAAAGGTTTTTGTAATTTTTAAAGCTGAAATCCTTGGTTGTTTTAATGCCGCCCGCCTTGGCGATTTCAAATACGGCGTTCGCGGCGTTTTTTATTCGCTGCGCCGGCAAATCCTCCAGGCTTTGTGTCAGCGTGTCCTCAATGTATTCGGAAAACGCGCTGAATCTGCCGGCAGTCTTAAATTCGCTGCCGTTCAGCTCCCATGTAAAAAGATTGTGCTGCGCCGCGCCGGATACGGTGCTTTTTACAATCTTTATTTTGCCGCCGTCGGTCAATATCCGTCCGATGATCGAATCCTCAGGGAAAAAATTATATATCTTTTCACAGTTTGCGGGAGTAAAAAGGATATCGGCTATCTCCTGCGGAAAGCCGGGACCGTCGTTGTTGTAAACGCGCAGAATCCTGCTCTTTTCACCGTCCGTTAAAAACAGAAAGGCAAAAAGTGCCAGGTTGCCGCCCTTTGAATGACCGCCTAAAAAGAAGTTTCCGTCAAGCTCGCTCAGCCTTTCCGTAACATATTTCATTGCCGTTGCCTGGCTCGATACGGGAAACGAGTACGCCAGCTTAGCGTCGTCGTAAAAGCTGAGTATTTTGTCGTCCGTACCCCTGAATGCGATAAAAAATGTATCCATATCAACCGCAAAGGTGACCGCGTAAAAAGCGGTTTCCAGGCTGTCGCTCGTTATATCAAGGCAGTTTTCAACTGTTATGTAGCCGAAGCGTATCGTTTTGCCCGCCTCTTTCAGCAGAAGAACAGTCTCTTTATATATCTCGTTCGCGTCCTCCGGCAGTATGTACGCTTCGGCGGCTTCGCCCAAGGTCCTTCCCGTGAAGCTTGAAAGCTCAAGGTAGGAAAGGCGGCAGAACACAGCGTTATCCGCGTCAGTCATTCCCATATTCCCGAATCTTATTGCGCCGAACCGCTTTACATATTCCGTTAAGAAGCTCATATTTTCCACCGCTTTCTTTATTTATATTTTAAAACAATTTTCGTTGAATCACAATATATTTTAATGACTGTTCCTCCATTAAAGTTAAAAATTTAATATCAAGATAATAAAAGGTTAAAATTTGGTGTCAAAATTCGTCATATTATTGCAAACACCCCTGTCTTAGTATATTATATCTGTAACAAATGTATTTGCGGCTTTTATCGGAGAAATGTTTATGGAGCTTTTAAAGCAGAAAATCAAAGAAGAGGGCGAGGTCTATGAGGGGAATATCCTTAAGGTGGATTGCTTTTTGAACCACCGTATAGATATCCCCTTTTTGCGTGAGGTCGGCAGGGAATTTCACCGCCTCTTTAAAGATGACAATATAAATAAAATACTTACAATTGAATCTTCAGGTATAGCGATAGGCTCAATGGTGGCTCAGGAATTTGATTGTCCGCTTGTTTTTGCAAAGAAAAATAAGACTAAAAACATTGCCGGCGATGTTTTTGAAACCCCCGTTGAGTCCTTTACGCATGGTACGACTTATAATGTTATGGTGTCAAAGCGTTTCCTCGGCGAGGGAGACAGAGTGCTTATCGTAGATGATTTCCTTGCCATAGGGAATGCAATGCGCGGTCTTATTCGTATCGTGAATGAGAGCGGCGCTCATCTTGTGGGCTGCGGCGCTGTTATAGAAAAGGGGTACCAGCACGGCGGGGACGAGATTCGTAAATCCGGCGTGCGCGTGGAAAGCCTTGCGGTGATTGAAAGCATGAATTCCGAAACCGGCGATATCCTTTTCCGCTGAAGGGCTGATTGATGTGGTTATCAGGCTTTATGCCTTTTAATAATTAAATTTTTTTCGGAGGTAGAAAAAATGAAATTGGCAAAAAAACTCATGGCACTGCTGCTTGCAGGTGTTCTCGTCTTTTCTTTTGCGGCGTGTGCCGCTGACGGCGACGAGGAATCGAGCGATCTTACGGTAGGATTTATTTTCCTGCACGACGAAAACTCGACCTATGACAAGAACTTTATTGACGCTGCAACAGCTGCGTGTGAAGCAATGGGCGTTACCATGCTTTCAAGAACCAATGTAGCTGAGGACGATTCCTGCTACACCGCCGCGGCAGAGCTTGTTGACGAAGGCTGCGATATCATATTTGCAGACAGCTTCGGTCATGAAGATTATATAATCCAGGCTGCGGAGGAATTCCCGGATGTTCAGTTCCTTCATGCTACCGGCACAAAGGCGCACACGGAAGGTCTCAGCAACTACCACAATGCGTTTGCTTCTATTTATGAAGGCAGATATCTTGCAGGCGTTGCTGCCGGTATGAAGCTCAACGAAATGATCGAAAACGGCGAAATCACAGAAGATGAAGCTAAGATGGGCTATGTAGGCGCTTATACATATGCAGAGGTTATTTCCGGCTACACCGCCTTCTATCTCGGCGCAAAGAGCGTTTGCGAGTCCGTTACTATGGAGGTTACATTCACCGGTTCCTGGTATGATGAAACCGCTGAAAAAGAGGCTGCCGAAAAGCTTATCAGCAACGGCTGCGTACTCATTTCACAGCACGCTGATTCAATGGGCGCTCCCACCGCTTGCGAAAGCGCCGGCGTTCCCAATGTTTCTTACAACGGCTCAACCGTTTCTGCATGCCCCAACACTTACCTCATTTCTTCAAGAATTGACTGGACTGCTTATCTCGAGTATGCAATTCAGTGCGTGCTTGACGGTACTGAGATTAGCGATGACTGGACAGGCACACTCTCTACAGGTTCTGTTGTTATCACAGATGTAAACACCGATGTTGCCGCCGAGGGCACGGAAGAAAAGCTTGAAGAGGTTATGGCTGCTCTTGAGGACGGCACACTCCATGTATTTGACACTTCAACCTTTACCGTTACTGTTACAGAGGATACAAATGTAAATGCCACTGTAGATGACGAAGGACATTTGACAAGCTATATGGCTGATGTGGACACAGACGCCGATTACATAGCGGATACAGAGGCGGTATCGGACGGATACTTCCATGAATCCGAATATCGTTCAGCTCCGTATTTTGATATTTTGATTGACGGTATCGACCTTCTTGATACTGCATTCTAAGCTGAATAAAAAAGCTGATTATTTACCCGTGACCGCAGAAATGCGGTCACGGTGTAATGTTTTTTAGGAGATAAAAATGAGTGAAACTTATGCTCTTGAATTAAGAGGTATTACTAAAAATTTCGGGCATGTTGCGGCTAACAAAGATGTAAGCCTTTCAGTCAGAAAAGGCGAGATCCTTGCCATTCTCGGTGAAAACGGCTCCGGAAAAACAACGCTTATGAATATGGTGTCGGGCATATATTATCCGGATGCGGGTGAAATTTTTGTTGACGGCGAAGAGGTTATTATCAGATCTCCCAAAGACGCGTTCAAATATAAAATCGGAATGATCCATCAGCACTTTAAGCTTGTTGATGTCTTTACCGCTACGGAGAATATTGTTCTCGGCATTGAGGACAAAAAAAGGTTCAACATAAAAGAGGCGGAAAAAAAGGTTAGGGATATAACCGAAAAATACGGCTTCGCCGTTGACCTTAAGAAAAAAGTTTATGAGATGTCTGTTTCCGAGAAGCAGACGGTTGAAATCATAAAGGTGCTTTACAGGGGCGCGGAGATACTTATACTTGACGAGCCTACCGCCGTACTGACGCCTCAGGAAACGCAAAAGCTTTTTGCCGTTTTGCGCAAGATGAGAAACGACGGCAAATCCATCATAATCATTACGCATAAGCTCAATGAGGTGCTTGAAATATCAGACCGCGTTGCAACGCTCAGAAAGGGCGAATATGCCGGCGTTGTCGATACCAAGGACGCCACGGAGCAGTCGCTTACCGAAATGATGGTGGGCGAGAAGATAGACCTTAATATCCACCGTGAAATTCCGGATAGCCCTGTTGAAAGGCTTGATGTGGAAAATCTCTGCGTCTTGAATTCGGACGGCTCCTTTGCCGTTGAAAATGTCAGCTTTAAGGCATACGGCGGCGAAATTTTGGGTATAGCGGGCATTTCGGGCTGCGGTCAAAAGGAACTGCTTGAAGCGATTGCGGGGCTTCAGCATACAACAAAAAAATCAAGCATCCTTTATAAGCCCGATGACCTCGGCCCGCAGCAGCTTGTCGGCAAAACGTCTTCCGAAATCAGAAAGCTCGGCATCGCGCTTTCCTTCGTTCCGGAGGACAGGCTCGGCATGGGTCTTGTGGGCGATATGAGCATTGTGGATAATATGATGCTCCGTTCCTATAACGACGGCTCAACGCCTTTTCTTGAAAGAAAGGGCCCGAGGGAGCTTGCAGACAGAATTATAAATAAGCTGGAGGTCGTTACGCCGGGGCCCAATACGCCTGTAAGGCGGCTTTCGGGCGGAAATGTGCAAAAAGTGCTTGTCGGCAGGGAGATAGCCTCGCACCCCAAGGTGCTTATGGTTGCATATCCGGTAAGAGGGCTTGACATCAACTCGTCTTATACAATATATAATCTTCTGAACGAGCAGAAAAAAGCCGGAACGGCGGTCATTTATGTCGGTGAGGATCTTGATGTTCTGCTTGAGCTTTGTGATAGAATCATGGTGCTCAATACAGGCAGGATAACCGGCGTGCTTGACGCAAGAACGGCTTCAAAAGAAGAGATTGGATTGCTTATGACGAAAAGCACAGTCAGGGAGGATGCATGATGAGTGTAAATAAAAAAACACATGAGCCTCTGTTCCATGTTGCCAAAAGAGATACGCTTTCCGGCAAAACAACTTGGCTCATACGAATAGGCTCGGTCGTGCTGGCGCTGATTGTATGCGCCGTTGTTACCATGGTGCTGACAGGTGAAAACCCCATCAGCGTGTATTCAACCATGATAAAAGGCGCGGTCGGCAGCGAAAGAAAAATATGGAGCCTGCTTCAGAATTTGGCTATGCTTTTATGTGTGGCGCTTGCCGTTACGCCCGCGTTTAAAATGCGGTTTTGGAATATCGGCGCGGAGGGCCAGGTGCTCATAGGCGGTCTTGCCACGGCGGCGTGCATGATCTGCCTCGGCGATAAGGTACCGAACGCGCTGCTCCTTATTATAATGGTCATAAGCAGTATTCTTGCCGGCGCGGTTTGGGCGCTGATACCGGCGTTTTTCAAAGCAAAATTCAATACGAACGAAACGCTTTTCACTTTGATGATGAACTATGTCGGCATTCAGCTCGTGTCGTATTTCAGTATGTACTGGGAAAATCCCAAGGGCTCGGGCACAATAGGCATTATCAACAGGCAAACCAAAATAGGCTGGCTGCCCACAATCGGGGATTATGACTATCTGCTGAATATACTTGTTGTTTTCGCCCTCACGATTGCCATGTATATTTACCTTAAATACAGCAAGCACGGCTATGAGCTTGCCGTAGTGGGCGAAAGTGAAAATACCGCGAAATATGTTGGCATTAATGTTAAAAAGGTCATTTTGAGAACGATGTTCCTTTCCGGCGCCGTGTGCGGCATAGCAGGTCTTTTGCTTGTCGGCGGCACAAATCACACAATCAGCACTTCTACTGCGGACGGAAGGGGCTTCACCGCCATAATGGTTTCTTGGCTCGCTAAATTCAATCCGATATATATGATATTTACGGCGCTGCTGCTTGTGTTCCTTGACGCGGGCGCCAGTCAAATCTCAATGGTGTTCGGGCTTAACGAGTCGTTTTCCGATATCCTTACCGGCATCATTCTTTTCTTCATTATCGGCAGTGAATTCTTTATAAATTATGAGCTTAAATTCCGCCATTCAAAAAAGGAGGTAAAGTGATATGGGCACATTGATTACTTTTCTCCACAGGGCTATAATACAGGGCATACCCCTGCTCTATGGTTCCACGGGCGAAATCATGACCGAAAAATCAGGCAACCTCAATCTCGGTATTCCCGGAATTATGTATATAGGGGGCATAAGCGGCGTAATCGGGGCGTTTTTATATGAAAATTCCCTTGAATCAACGGCGGATATAAACGGCTTCCTTGCGGTGATCATACCGCTGTTAAGCTGCGCCCTGGGCTCGCTTATAGCCGGGCTTATCTACTGCTTCCTTACGGTAACGCTCAGAGCCAATCAGAATGTTACAGGCCTTGCTCTCACCACCTTCGGAACAGGCTTCGGCAACTTCTTCGGCGGCTCTCTTATCAAAATTACAGGCGCCGATGTTCCCTCTGTTGCGCTTACCGCAACAAGCAATTTCTTCAGAACAACGCTTCCCGGCGCAGAAAGCACGGGCTGGTTCGGCACGCTGTTCCTCTCATACGGCTTTCTGGCCTACGCGGCAATCATCATCGCGATTCTGTGCGCCTACTTCTTAAATCACACCAAAGGCGGCCTGCATCTGCGCGCTGTCGGCGAAAATCCGGCAACTGCCGATGCCGCCGGAATCAATGTGGAAAAAACAAAATATATGGCTACCTGTATAGGTTCCGTTATCGCGGGTCTCGGCGGTCTTTACTATGTAATGGATTACGCCTGCGGCGTATGGTCTAACGACGGCTTCGGAGACAGAGGCTGGCTCGCCATAGCGCTTGTTATTTTTGCAATCTGGCGCCCGAATCTGGGTATACTCGGTTCAATCGTGTTCGGCGGTCTTTATATCGTTTATCTGTATGTTCCCGGTGCGTTGAGAACGCAGGAGCTCTATAAAATGATACCTTATGTCGTAACGATTATCGTTCTGATTATTGTCAGCGCAAGAAAGAAAAAAGAAAATCAAGGTCCGGCGTCGCTCGGTCTTTCGTACTTCAGGGAGGAAAGATAGAATTGCATAAGGATGTTGAAAAAATTCTTGTTTCCGAAGAAGAACTCAGGCAGATCAATGAACGGCTCGGAGAGCAGATTACACAGGATTTCAAGGATAAGGATCTGCTTGTGCTCGGTATTTTAAAAGGCTGCGTATTTTTTATGACGGACCTGGTGCGCTGTATAAAATTGCCGATGAGCATTGATTTCATGTCCGTTTCCTCCTACGGCAGCGGCACGGAATCTACGGGCAGAGTCAAGATTACAAAGGATATTGATATTGACCTGAATGATCTGGATGTGCTTATTGTTGAGGATATTTTAGACAGCGGCAGAACTTTAAAATATGTTTCCGATATTTTAAAGACGCGCGGCGCGAAATCCATAAGCATAGTTACTCTGATGGATAAACCCGAAAGGCGTGTGACGGACATTACTCCCGATTATGTGGGCTGTGTTGTTCCGGATGAATTTGTTGTAGGATACGGCCTTGATTATGATCAGAAATACAGAAATCTGCCTTATATCGGCGCGCTGAAGCGCAGCATATATGAATAAGAGCATTTAAAAAATTGTTTTTCAGCAGCTCTGCCCGAAAAGAATCGGGCAGAGCTTTTTTTACGCTTTTTAAAATTTGGTAAAAATTCATATGGTTTTCATCCTAATTTTGTAATATTTATTTTAAAAATATAAAAAAAGCTGTTTATTTTGTAATTATTAAATGATATAATATTACAAAATAATATGGGCTATTAGGCATATCTGTGATTGTGCCCTGGAGGTGACAGCTTGAAATGGTTTAAATTGTCTGCGGTTATTTTGCTTTCGGCATTTCTGCTCAGCGGCTGTTCCTTCAGGCTTGCCTCGTCGGTGGACGAGCTTATCTCCCCGGTATCTCCCCAAGGTGAGGACGCGGATGTCCAAAACGCGCTGTCTTCATACATAAGCGGCGGATATACGCTCAAAACACCGTCCGGCGGGGAATTCACAACAGCCTTCAGCTTTTATGATTTTGACGGCGATTCTCAAGAGGAAGCCATCGTTTTCTACGAGCCGGAAAAAACGCCGGGCATGATCAGCATGGCGGTTATTGACAAGGTATCGGGCAGTTGGACGGTTACTTATAATATAAGCAGTACTTATTCGTATGTTTACTCCCTTTCGTTTTCAGACCTTACCGGCGACGGGGTATATGAATTTATTGTGCTGTGGGATGTTATAAGCAATTCAACAAGCCATGTGCTTTCTGTATATCAGCAGGAGCTTTCAGATGAATTTGCGCTCACCCCGTTGGGGGACGATATTACTGTTAATAGCTTTATTTCCCTGGATATGAATCTGGATTCGGTAAATGAAATTCTGGCATTCACTATAGATTCAGGTGATACCGTTTCCGCTTACGCAACGCTTTACGGCTATTCTGACAGCGGCAGGAAAACGCTTGGCAGCACGCGCCTTGACGGGCATATCACATATTATGACAGTATCCAGTATTATACAGACGATGACCGCGTGTATGTTTACGCGGATGCCGTGAAGTCCGACGGTACCCAAATGCTCACAGAGGTGATCTATTGGTCGGATTATTACGATACAATCATTTCGCCGTTTTACAGCTATTCAACCGGAATTACAAGCGCGACCACCCGTTCGGTGATGGTGTCCTGCGATGATGTTGACGAGGACGGCACGATTGAAATTCCTTGCGATTCTGATAAGACCTCCGTACCGTCAGAGGTCTACGCGGTCAACTGGAAAAGGTACAATTCGTCCGTATTGGTGGACGCGTACAGCTCCCTTGTGGTGGCGAAAGACCAGTACCAGGTGATTATTCCGGATGAATATTTTGATGACATCCATATTGATTATTCGTCTGAAAGCGCATTGCTTACCGTTTCGGATTCTGAAGATAATCTGCTGTTTTCGGTAATGTGTGTGCTTAAGACGCAATATAATGAATCCGCAGAGCAGTACAGCGATTATACTGTTGTGCAGGAAAACTCCGGCTATGTATATCTTGTGCAGACCGGAGAGAGCGGCGAAGCCGATTTTTCGGCAGACGCCTTAAAAACACTGCTCAAAACCGATAAAGGAGAATAGTTATGAAAAAAGTTCTTGTTGCAGAAGACGAGGAATCTATCCGCGAGTTTATTGTTATCAATCTTACGCGCAGCGGGTATGATGTGGAACAGGCTGAAAACGGTGCTGTCGCTCTGGACCTTTTTTCCAGAGACGAGGCTTCGTTCGATGTTGCCATCCTTGATATTATGATGCCGGAGGTAGATGGGCTCACCGTCTGCAAGGAACTTCGCAAAAGATCCTCAGATCTCGGCATAATCATGCTGTCTGCCAAAACGCAGGAAATGGATAAGGTCACCGGGCTTCTTGTCGGCGCGGACGATTATGTTACGAAGCCGTTTTCACCCAGCGAGCTCATGGCAAGGGTGGACGCCGTGTACCGCAGGGTAGAGATGATGCGCGGCACAAGAAAGGTGGATTATTCGCACGATATTATCCGTCTGGATGAATTTGAGCTGAATTTAAGGAACCGTACGCTCTCCAAAGCGGATAAGCCGGTAGAGCTGACTCAGGTGGAATTTCAGATTATAGAATATTTTTTCAAAAATCCGAACGCCGCTTTGAGCAGAACCAATATTTTAAAGCATGTGTGGGGCGAAAATTATTACGGAGATGAAAAAATCGTTGATGTCAATATCCGCCGCCTCAGAATGAAGATAGAAGATAACCCGTCCTCGCCCGTTCGGCTGGTAACCATTTGGGGACTGGGATATAAGTGGATAACATCTGATAATAAAGCGTGAGAAGAGTTGTAAATGAAAGAAAAGCCTGCCAATAAATTACATAGTTTCAGAATAAACGGAATTACAAAAAGGTATTTTCTTAATATATTGCTTGTTATAGTCGTTATTCTGATTGCGGCATTCATTGCGGCAAGCGTGTTGATTAAAAATTATTTCTACAGTTCGGTAAGCAATATTATTGAATCTGCCGCATCCGTCAATACGGCAGAATATTTTTCCGATAATCTTGATGCGGGAATGTCACTTGAAGCCTCTGCGGTTCAGTTTATAGACAGTTATTCTTATAAAGAGAACACCACGGTTTGGATCATCAATGATGAGGGCGAAGTGATTGCCTCGTCAAACGGGTTTATTACGGAAGACTGTATTATGCCGGATTATGAAGCAGCCATGTCCGGCGACGGAACAGGTTCGTATATAGGCGCGATTACGGAAGACGGGGATAAGATAATGGCGTTTACGCGCGTTATCCAAAATTCAAGCGGCGTAAATGTGGGCGCCGTGCGGGTCATGACGGCGATCGGCGATGTGGATACGCAGATCATGTCTATTATTGTAATATTATTTTTGATCATCCTATTTATATTTTCCATAATCCTGCTTTCAAACCTGTTCTTTATAAGATCAATCGTTATTCCCATAAGGGATATAACCGAAACTACGAAAAAAATAGCGGACGGCAAGTTTGATTCGCGCATTGAGAAAAAGTATGACGATGAGATAGGCGACCTGTGTGATTCCATTAATGCAATGGCTTCGGAAATCTCTACGGCGGATAAAATGAAAAATGATTTTATCTCAACCATATCCCATGAGCTAAGGACCCCGCTTACCTCCATCAAGGGCTGGGCGGAAACCTTGTTTTACAGCAAGGAGATACCGCAGGATGCGCTAACCCTGAAAGGGCTTGAGGTCATCGAAAAGGAAGCGCGCAGGCTGGAAAGCCTTGTTGAGGATCTGCTTGATTTCAGCCGGCTTCAAAGCGGCAGAATGATTTTGCGGATTGTAAAAACAGATATTTTTGCAGAGCTCGGCGAAACGCTGTTCACCTTCTGCGAACGGGCTATGAGAGAGGGAATAGAAGTTAAATACAGTATTCCGGAAATCGCCGCTTCCGCGGACGCGGACCCGAACAGACTTAAGCAGGTGTTTATGAATATTCTTGACAACGCGCTGAAATACTCGCGCGCGCCGAGCAAGATATTCGTTAAGGCGGAGTTTGCGCAGCTCAATGACGCTCCCGCCGTAAAAATTTCTATTGCAGACCAGGGCTGCGGCATATCCAAAGAGGACTTGCCCCATGTGTTTGATAAGTTTTACAAGGCGAATGTTTCGGTAAGAGGTTCCGGTATAGGCCTTGCCGTAACCAACGAAATCGTAGAGCTTCACAAGGGTAAGCTGGAAATAGACAGTGAAGAGGGCAAAGGCACCCTTGTAACCATATATCTTCCCGTGGATACTATGCCGTCTAAACAGGAGATAGATATTGCTTCTGCAAATCAGCAGCAGATAGCGGATGAGGATATAACGCTGAAAGGTGAATGAGATAAATGAGTAAAAAAACGCACAAAACCTCGGTGGGCGGGCAGGCGCTTATAGAAGGCGTTATGATGCAGGGCCCGCGCGGTATGGCTACCGCCGTCAGAAAACCGGACGGCGAGATATTGACCGAATACCACGAAATCAAGCTTCTGCGCAATAAAAATAAATTTTTCAATATTCCCATCATACGCGGCGTGGTAGGGTTCGTAGAATCCATGATCATGGGGTATAAAACGCTTATGTATTCTGCTGAGGTCTCCGGTATGGAGGATTTTGAGGAGCAGGATATGAGCAAGTTTGAGCGCTGGCTCAATAATAAATTCGGAGAAAAGCTTGTCAACTTTGTTGTCGGTCTCGGCTCTGTGATCGGGGTAGCGCTTGCGTTCGTATTGTTTTTCTATCTGCCCGTTCTTGTTTTCAATAAGGCGAACGAGTGGTCGGGCGGCGTTCTAACAAACTATCAGGGCCTTATAGAAGGCGCTGTGAAAATATTGATTTTCATTATTTATATCGCAGCTGTAAGCCGTATGAATGATATTAAACGCCTCTTTATGTATCACGGCGCCGAGCATAAGTCCATAGCGTGCTATGAGGCGGGGCTTGACCTCAATGTTGAAAACGCAAAAAAATGCACCCGCTTTCACCCAAGGTGCGGCACTTCGTTTATCTTTGTTGTTCTTATATTCAGCATAATCGTCTATACTATAGTTGCAAAGATTTTTCCGCAGATTGCCGCGGTCAGGATTTTATGGCTGCTGCTCAAGCTTGCTTTTTTGCCCATAATCATGGGTATCTGTTACGAATTTATCAGGTACGCCGGCAGGCACGATAACCTTTTTGTTAAAATCGTTTCAGCCCCCGGACTTTGGATGCAGCGGCTCACCACAAGAGAACCCACAGATGACATTCTTGAAGTGGGTATTGCCGCCATAAAAGCGGTGATTACCGATAATCCGGAGGACGATGAAATCAAGTGACGCTGAAAGACGCTTTTAATTACAGTGTTTATTTCCTGAGCGGCAACGGCGTTGACGAACCTGAGTTTAAGGCGTTGTGCATCGTTTGCGGCATTGCCGGTATAAAAAACAGCGAATATCAGTCCCATGCGCAAGAGGATATTATGCCGAAGCAGCTTGCCGACGCGCTGTGGCGCCTGAAAAGCGGCGAGCCGCTTCAGTATGTTATGGGCAAGTGGGATTTTTACGAATCCGAATTTTCAGTGGGCAGGGGCGTGCTTATTCCGCGCCCCGAAACGGAAGAATTGACCGCTCTTGCAGTCAAGGCCGCCGGAAAAATCAAAGCTCCGCTTGTGTATGACCTCTGCTCCGGCAGCGGCTGCATAGGGATCAGCATCGCAAAGGCTGTGCCTGCGGCGGCGGTATACTGCGTGGAAAAAAGCGCTGATGCGATGCCGTATCTTTTAAAAAATTCAAACGGCGTAAAAAATGTTTTCCCTCTGTCCGGCAGCATATTTGATACGGCTGCTTTTGATTTGGCTGAAAACAGTATAGATATTTTAGTTTCAAATCCGCCTTATATCCGTTCAAAAGATCTTCAGTCCCTTCAGCCGGAGGTGCAGTATGAGCCTGAAGAAGCGCTTGACGGCGGAGCGGACGGCCTTGATTTTTACAGATGTATTATTAAGGACTGGAAGGCTTTTTTAAAACCCGGCGGGCTTTTACTGCTGGAGATTGGCGACGATCAGGGGAGCGCCGTTTTCTCTTTACTATCGGAAAACGGCTATCAAAATATTTCAATTATGCGCGATATGTACGCAAACGAGCGTATCGCGTCATCGCAGAAAGAAAAGTGATTTATATGAGTTCAATAATCAGTGCTGTTTTGAGCGGCAGCTTTCAAGTTGTTGTATATATGGTGATTGCCAGGGCAATTGTCGTTTTCCTCTGCCTGCCCGTCCATGAATTGTGCCACGGGCTTGCGGCATATAAGCTTGGCGACGATACCGCCAAAAAGCTTGGGCGATTGTCCTTTAACCCTTTTGAGCATCTTGACCCCGTGGGTACAATTATGATTTTCCTTTTCGGAATCGGCTACGCAAAGCCCGTTCCCATAAACCCGCTGAAATTCAAGGATTATAAAAAGGGCGTTGCGCTTACGGCGCTTGCCGGCCCTGCTTCTAATCTTGTGATGGCTTTTATTGCCGCTTTTGTATCAACGGCTCTGTACCATTTCTTCGGCAGCGTTGCGGCTGTAAGCGTCGTTGCTTATCTATTTTATATGATTGCAAGCATCAATATATCGCTTGCCGTTTTCAATTTGCTGCCCATTCCGCCCCTGGACGGCTCACGGGTGCTTGCTGTGATCCTGCCGGATAGGCTTTACGAAAAGTATTTTCGTTATGAGCGCTATATTATGATTGCGCTTTTGATTCTGCTTTTCACGGGTATTCTCAATACACCGCTCAGTTTTCTTAACAATATTTTTTCAAATTTCATTTTCTTCATACCGAATCTTATTTTCGGATAAAGAGGTATTATGCAGCAGATAAATTATAAATTAGAGGTCTTTGAAGGTCCCATGGATCTTCTTTTGCACCTTATTGCAAAGCATAAATTGAATATCAACGATATACCGATTGTAGAGCTTGTGAACCAGTATCTGGATTATGTGCGCCAAATGGAGGACGCCGATTTCGAGATAGCCGGCGATTTCCTTGAAATGGCGGCAAGACTCATATATATAAAAACCGTTTCGCTGCTTCCCCGTCATGAAGAGGCAGAGCAGCTGAAAAAGGAGCTCACGGGTGAGCTTATTGAGTATCGCGACTGTAAGCTTATGGCAGAAAAGCTGAGCAAGCGTACAGAGGGCTTTAACCGCTTTGTACGCGAGCCGCAGGAAGGCTATGTGAATTATGACTATGAGCGCTTTCACGAGGGCGGCGAGCTTTTAAACGCCTATATTTCGGCTGCGGGAAGAGGTCAGCGCAAGCTGCCGCCTCCCGTGGATTCTTTCAGGCAGATTGTTGCGCGTAAATTCGTAAATGTTGCTGCAAAAATAAGCTCTGTAATGGGTAAACTCAAAAAGGGCGGTAAGGTCCGATTTTTAAAGCTGTTCAGTGACGCAAAGTCAAAAAGCGATATCGTAGCCACATTCCTTGCGGTGCTTGAGCTTGCGAAAACGAAGCAAATCATGCTTGAAGGCTCAATAGATAATCCGGATGTAAGTATTGTAAGCGAGGTACAGGGCAATGGATAAACAAAATAATGTGCTTGCACGGCTGGAAGCCATGCTCTTTGCGTGCGGAGATCCTGTTGAGGTATCAAGGCTTGCCGATGTGCTGGAGCTTGATGTGGAAAGCGTTACAAAAATGCTTTCGCGCCTTGAGGATATTTACGCGGAGCGTGAAAGCGGCTTAAGGCTTATCAGAATAGATGGCAAATACCAGCTTTGCACGCGGGAGGAATATGCGGAGGATGTTCGCAAACTCCTTGAAATCAAAAAGAATACGCCTCTTTCCCAGGCGGCGTTTGAAGTGCTTGCGATTATCGCGTATAATAAGACGGTCACAAAAAGTTTTATTGAGCAGATAAGGGGCGTTGACTGCTCCGGTTCCATTTCTAATCTTATTCAAAAGGGGCTTATTGAAGAAAAAGGCAGGCTTGATCTTCCGGGCAGACCTCTTGTCTACGGCACGACGGACAGGTTTTTGCGCTGCTTTTCGCTTTCAAGCCTGGATGATTTGCCCGATTTGCCGAAGCATGAGGAAGAAAATAAAGAAAATGGGCAAACCACCTTGTTTGAAGAGGATAAAAATGATACAATAGGAAATGAAATCGGCGAAGCGCAGGAAGAGGGCGAATAATGACGGCATTGATCATCATAGCGGTTATCGTAGTCCTTTTAGCCGCTGTACTTTCCGTATCCGCAACATTTACAATTACATATACAGATAAATGGCAAACAAAAATCAGCGTGCTGTGGATAGAAAAAGAGATAAAACTGACCAAAATACTTGATTTTGTGCTTTTTCCCCAAAATAAAGCGGAGCAGGTAAAAGCAGAAAAAGATAAAAAAAGTAAAGAAGAAGAGAAAAAAACAGATAAAGATATTGAAAAAGCAAAAAAGCCGAACTATCTCAAAAATCTTTGGGATACAGAAGGTATTGTCGGCATAATGGATATGGCTGCGAATATGATGGATACCGCCGGCGCGGCAATATCCACTTTAATCAAGGGCTTTCATATCTATTCGTTATATGTTAAAATAATCGTGGGCGGCGAGGACGCGGATGAAATTGCCCGCGCATACGGCAATGTGTGCAGATTTTATTACCCGTTTAAGGGCGCTGTGCTCGGCGGCATGAAGGTGGATTATTACGACGACCTCGTTATTCCGGATTTTATTGCGCCGCGCAATGAATACGGCTTGCAGTTCATCGGCTCGGTCAGCGTTGGACTTCTGCTTCGCACGCTGCTTTCCGCCGGTAAAATATTTGTTGTTAATTTAATTAAAAATAAATAATTTCTTTTAAGGAGAAAATGGCTATGAAAGAAACACCCGTAAACAAAATTATGGAAAATACGCTCCAGAAAATGCGTGAAATGGTTGATGTTTCAACCATAATCGGCGAGCCCATGAAAACAGGGGACACGACCTTGATCCCTGTTTCAAAGGTTTCCTACGGCTTTACCAGCGGCGGCACAGACCTTCCGTCAAAGCAGAATGCGGAGCTGTTCGGCGGCGGCGGTGGCGGCGGAATCACCATCTCCCCGGTTGCGTTTATCGTTATCCAGGGCGAAAAGGTCAGAATGATGCAGATCAATAATTATACATCTTCCGCAGACCGTGCTATCGCTATGATTCCTGAGCTTGTGGACCAGCTCTCCCAGCTGCTTAAAGCCAAGGATTCAGACAAGCCTGAAACGGAATCCCCGTCAGAAAAATAAATATAAAAATTCAGTCACCTGCATATAATTAGCGGGTGATTCATTTTGTTGCGGAAATTATCGTTTGTCCTTTGCCTGCTGTTCATCATTGCTTTGCTGCCGGATTTTACCGCTTATTCCGCCGATATATCTGCGGCAAGCGCCATCGTTATCGACGCGGATACATATGAGGTGCTTTACCAGAAAAATGCAGACGAACAGCGTGCAATTGCCTCAACAACTAAAATACTGACTTCCATAATAGCGTGTGAGAGCGGCAGGTTATCAGAAACCGTTACAATAACATGGGATATGGTAAATACCAACGGTTCACTGCTCGGGCTCAGAGAGGGAGATGAAATCACGCTTTACGATCTTGTTGCGGGCATGCTTCTCCCTTCCGGGAATGACGCGGCGAATGCCGTGGCGATTTTTCTTGCCGGCAGTCTTGAGGAATTTTCTTCTATGATGAATGAAAAAGCGAAAAGCCTCGGTATGGAGGATTCCTATTTCGTAACTCCCTCCGGGCTTGACGAGGGCAGCCACCACTCCACCGCGCGCGATATGGCGGTGCTTACCGCATATGCAATCAAGAACAGCGATTTTGCAGAGATATTTGCAATGTCGTCTTATGAGGTCACGATAAACGGCGATAAGCAGACGATCTATAACCACAACCGCCTCTTGCAGGAAATTGAAGGCTGCACGGGCGGTAAAACAGGGTATACGGATAAAGCGGGCAGATGTCTCGTTTCAACCGTTGAAAGAAACGGGAACACACTGATTTGCGTAACGCTGAGCGCTCCCGACGACTGGAATGACCATAAAAAGCTTTACGAGGAATGTTTTTCCAAATACGAAACGCATACCTTCTCCGGCGAGTTGGAATTGCCGGCGGTCGGCGGTACGGTCAATGAAATAAAATGCGCCTATTCCGCCGAGCTCAGCGTGCTGAATGAAAATCTTGTAACCGTGGAGCTGTATGCTTTCCCGTTCGTTTACTGCCCTGTTGAGCAGGGCGATACGCTCGGAAAGGCAGTTATCAAATATAAAGAAAAGGAAATTTTCGTTGCCGATATAACGGCACAGGAAAGTGCGGAATACGATTATGCCGAATCAAAATGACATAAGACTGCAAAAATTCATGGCTGAATGCGGCGTCGCCTCCAGGCGCAAATGCGAACAGCTTATAGAGGAGGGCAAGGTCAAGGTAAACGGCCATGTTGCCTCCCTCGGAACAAAGATTAATCCTAAAAAGGATCTGGTAACGCTGCGCGGAAAGCGGATCGGCAGGCAGGAGAGCCCGCGCTATATCATGCTGAATAAGCCGCGCGGATATGTTACTACGGTTGCGGATGAGCTTGGCAGAAAAACGGTTATGGATCTTATGGGAGAGGTCAAGGAGCGCGTCTATCCCGTGGGCAGGCTTGATAAGGACTCGGAAGGGCTTTTGCTGATGACGAATGACGGAGCTCTTGCCAATGCCCTTACGCATCCGTCCTACGGTATCGTCAAAACCTACCGCGTTACGGTTCGGGGCAGCGTTGAGGACGAGGTTTTGCAGTCCCTGCAAAACGGTGTGGAGATTGATTCCGGCAAGACTGCCCCGTGTGAAATAACGCCCGTTGTGGAATCCGCGGAAAGAACCGTGCTTGAATTCAGGATACACGAGGGGAAAAACAGGGAAATCAGAAAAATGCTTGAACTCTTCAGCCTTGAGGTGATCCGCTTAAAGCGCACGGCAATAGCCGGCGTAAAGCTCGGTATGCTGAAAACAGGCGATTTCCGTGATCTGAATGAAAATGAAATCAAAAAGCTTTTTCATTCCTGCAATATGACTTACCGCTCAAAATAATATGCTTTTATAACAAGGGCTGTCGTGTTAAGGCAGCCCTGTTTCTATAATTATAATAAAACATGTATATTTATTAATAATAAAATAAAAAAACTGTTGTAATTATCGTTTCAAAGTGTTAAAATACCAAAGAATGGATAATTGTATTCATAGTAAAGTTTATAAGGAGGATGTTCGTGTGAGTGAACTTGCAATGAAAGATACCGCAGCGCGCAAAAGGCTCGTTTCACTGTTTGACGACGGTATTTTTACCGAGATAGACGCTTTTGCCAAATCGTCAGCCGGTGATGTTGAGGCCGCGGCAGGCTTCGGTACCGTTAACGGAGCTCCCGTATATGCGTTTTCGCAGGATTTATCGGTAAACGGCGGTTCCGTAAGCGTTGCTCAGTGTGCGAAGATCAAAAAGATTTATGATCTGGCGTCCAAAACAGGCTGTCCGGTTGTGGGAATCTATGATTCCAACGGTATGAGCCTTAAAGAGGGCTTTGAAGGGCTGAACGCCTATGGGGAAATTGTCAAGGCGTCTACCCGTGTATCGGGAGTCATCCCGCAGTTCTCTATTATAGCCGGCGCGGCTGTCGGCACTACTGCGCTTATAGCCGGTATGGCGGATGTTGTGGTTGCTGTTAAAGACGCTGATTTTTATGTTACCGCCCCTTCGGAGGTAACGGCGGAGAAATGTGCCGAGGATGGAACAGTTGATATTCTTGCGGATGATTTTGACTCAGCCGTAAGCGCTGTCAAAAATTTGATAACGCTTATTCCGTCAAATAATCTCAGCATTCCTCCGGTATATGATTTTAATGATCCGGCGTCAGCCGCAGATACGGGCGATTCCGTTTCAAAAATCATTGCTTCATGTGCGGATGAAGGATCGGTAACAGAGCTTAAAGCGTTGTATGCCCCGAATTGCGTAACAGCGTTAGCAACTGTTGCGGGTTCAACGGTTGGCTTTGTGGGATATGACGGCAAATCGGTCTGCCCGTCCTGCGCCTATAAGGCAGAGGCGTTTGTAAAGCTGTGCGACGCTTTTAATATACCTGTAGTAACGCTTTTAAACGCAAACGGTCTGCATAAGGATTGTGAAAACCAAATGCTCATTGCCGCGGAAAAGCTTACCGCCGCTTATGCCTGCGCAACCTGCCCCAAGCTTTCGGTTGTAACCGGCAATGCGGTAGGCGCGGCTTATATCATGCTTGCCGGCAGAGGCTCAAATGCAGATCTTGTTTATGCGTGGGATACTTCCGTGCTTTCTCCGCTCGATACAAAAGCCGCAGTCGCTTTCCTGTATAACGACAGGCTTGCCGCAGGGGAGAACAGGCAGGAGCTTGAAAAAGAGTATGAAGATACGCTCGCTTCTCCGTTTACTGCCGCCGCTTGCGGCGCTGTGGACGATGTGTTTGTTCCGGCGGAAACAAGAGCGAAGATCATTGCCGCGCTGGATATTCTGGCGGGCAAAAGGGAAACCACCCTTCCAAGAAAACATTCGGTTAAATAATTTCAGGAGGATATAAATTATGAAAAGATATACGGTTACTGTAAACGGCGTAGCTTATGATGTTACGGTTGATGAATCAAACGGCGCACCTGTTGCGGCTCCCGTTGCGGCGCCTGCCGCCGCTCCGGCACCTGCTCCCGCTCCCGCCGCTCCGGCTGCGGCTCCGGCGCCTGCCGCGCAGGAGGAAAGTCAAAGCGCTGCAGCGCCCGCCGGCACACAGGGCGCGGTTTCTGTTGACGCCCCCATGCCCGGCACCATCCTTGATGTAAAGGTATCGGTGGGTTCATCGGTAAATTCGGGCGATGTGCTTGTTGTTCTCGAAGCCATGAAGATGGAAAATGAAATTGTTGCTCCGCAGGCGGGCACCATTTCTTCCGTAAATGTTTCCAAGGGTGACAGCGTTGAGGTAGGCCAGGTCATTGTTACGATGAACTGAGTTCTTTACGGAATTTTCTCCGCGCCCCGCAAGGCTGCTGCCCGGCGCGGCTTATATAAATAAGCAGTCGGAAAGGCTATGTGATTAAATGGCAAAAATCGGCATTACCGAAACCGTGCTCAGGGATGCGCATCAGTCGCTGATTGCCACCCGTATGAGAACGGATGAATTTGAGGGCATCCTTGAAAAAATGGATAAGATCGGCTACCATTCCCTCGAATGCTGGGGTGGGGCAACCTTTGACACCTGCCTGCGCTTTCTTGATGAGGACCCGTGGGACAGGTTAAGGCTTATCCGTAAAAAATGCCCCAATACAAAGCTTCAGATGCTTTTCAGAGGTCAGAATATGCTGGGCTACCGCCATTATGCTGACGACCTTGTTGATTACTTTGTAAAAAAGAGTATTGATAACGGTATTGATATTCTTCGTATATTTGACGCGCTCAACGATGTCCGCAACCTTGAAACCGCTATCAACGCGGCTAAAAAATACGGCGGTCATGTGCAGGCGGCAATTTCTTACACTACGGGCCCTGTTTTTGACATTAAGTATTACTGCGATTATGCAAAGCAGCTTGAAAACGCGGGCGCGGATTCCATATGTATCAAGGATATGGCGGGTCTGCTGACGCCCTACGGCACTTATGACCTTGTTAAAGCGCTTAAGGAAACGGTTAAAATACCGATTCAGCTTCATTCGCATTACACTTCAGGCTTGGCTTCCATGGTGCATCTCAAGGGTATAGAGGCAGGCGTCGATGTGATTGACACGGCTATGAGCCCGCTTGCAATGGGCACATCGCATCCGGCTACCGAATCCATGGTCGCAGCCCTTCAGGGTACGCCTTATGATACGGGGCTTGACCTGAAAGCGCTTACAGAAATCAGGGATTTCTTTAATCCGCTTCGTGAAAAATATCTTGAAGAGGGCCTCCTCAATCCCAAAATGCTCGGCGTAGACGCAAATACGCTTCTTTATCAGGTTCCGGGCGGAATGCTTTCAAATCTGCTCAACCAGTTAAAGCAGGCAGGTAAAGAGGATCAGCTTGAGGAAGTGCTTGCGGAGGTTCCGCGTGTGCGTAAGGACAGCGGTTATCCGCCGCTCGTTACCCCCACATCGCAGATCGTGGGCACACAGTCTGTTTTCAATGTTATCCTCGGTGAACGCTACAAGATGGTCACTAAAGAATTCAAGGATATGGTTGCGGGCAAATACGGAAAAACACCGTGTGAGATCGACCCCGATTTCAGAAAGAAAATATGCGGCGGTGAGGAAATCATCGATTGCCGTCCCGCAGATCTCTTAACGCCGGAGCTTGATAAGTTCAGAGATGAAATCGCTGAATATTACGAGCAGGAGGAAGATGTGCTTTCTTACGCTCAGTTCGGCGAAGTCGCGCTGAAATTCTTCCGCAAGAGAAGGGATAAAAAATACGGGCTGGACGGTAAGCACCAGGATTTTGAAAATAAAGTGCATCCCGTCTGATATATAAAAAATGCGCTCTGATTTATTCAGAGCGTTTTTTGCTTTTTATTTGCTTTTGCTGTTGACGATTTTGCATTTAGGTGCTATAATCAGTTTATAATTTTTTAATAATATTTATGGGGGTACACTGTAATGAAAGTACTTATGATCGGCGGAACAGGTCTTCTCGGATCTGCCGCTGCACAGATTTTTGTAGACCGCGGAAATGAGATTAAAACACTGGCTCTTCCGCCGCTTCCGGAGGGCGCTCCGCTTCCCGAGGAAATGGAAATCATTTTCCAGGACGCGAATAAGCTTTCCGATGATGAAATGATTGAAATGATGCAGGGCTACGATATGTTCGTTTTCGCCACGGGTGTGGACGAAAGAGTTGAATTTCCCGCTCCTGTTTATGATTATTACTATAAATATAACATTGCTCCGCTTGAAAGGTATCTGCCGCTCGCTAAAAAAGCGGGCATGAAGGGTGCGGTTATATGCGGCTCGTATTTTGCATGGCTTGCAAAGGAGCGCCCGGATATGAAGCTTACGGAAAAGCACCCCTATATCAAGAGCCGTATCGAGCAGGAAAATGTATGCGAAAAATATTCTTCGCCTGATTTCCAGGTCGGCGTTCTTGAACTGCCTTACATATTCGGAACACAGCCCGGCAGAAAGCCCGTTTGGGTTATCCTCATAGAGCAGCTCCAGAGATTTGAAAAAATGCCGTTTACAATGTACCCGGCAGGCGGCACGGCAATGCTTACCGTCCGCCAGGTAGGTGAAGCTATGGTAGGTGCCGCGGAACAGGCTTATGACGCCGCGTCTAAGGGCGAGGGCAAATTCCGCGCTTACGGCATTTCCTGCTACAATTATACATGGCGTAAATTCCTTAAAATCGTTTACAGGGCTATGGACGGTATTCCGGACAGGAAAATTGTGGATTGCC
Source organism: uncultured Bacteroides sp. (assembly GCA_964405895.1). Taxonomy (GTDB): domain Bacteria; phylum Bacillota; class Clostridia; order Oscillospirales; family Acutalibacteraceae; genus Eubacterium_R. Next base: position 22,470 of record CAYOPQ010000019.1, read on the forward strand.
CCAAATGGGCATTCCAGGCGTTCGGCCTTGTTATGCGCAAGGATTACGCGAAGAGGAATGTTGATTCGGGTATAGACCCTGTCGGTCTTGCGGAAATCATGGGTATGAACCTCTTTATTCCGCTTGACGATTGCAAGGAATTGGGTTGCACTCCGGATGATATAGAAAAAGCTATCTTTGATTCCATCAAGCTTTCCAAGGATGCGTTCGAGGGCAAGGCAAATCTTGTTGAAATGAAAGGTGAATAATCCGTTCATACAAATAATATTATTAACAGCCTGAAACAGCCGGGATTGCCCCGGCTGTTTTTTTGTGTTATTATGTGCTTGTTATTTTTTGAAAAAAATTGCAGATTTTTTAATTTTTTTGTCTTTTAAAGGTATATATATTATGACAGCATTTTTAACTTTAATAGAATCTCAAGAGGAAAAATCCCGCTTTTGCGCTTTTTATGAGAAATATATCGGCATGGTTCTTTGGATAGCAGGCGGAAAGCTAAACAATAACAGCTTCCTTGCCGAGGAATGTGCGCAGGAAACTTTTCTCTATTTTGCAAAGCATTTTTCCAAGGTAGGCGATATATATTCTCCGCAGACGAAGGCGTTTGTCGGCGTTGTGGCAACAGCTTGCGCTATCCGGATTTTCCGTAAGGAGATTGAAAAAACATCGGTTATTTATGAAAAAGCCGTAAGTGAATATGAATGCGAGCCGAATGATTTGGATTCGTTTGATCATCTGGAACTTAAAACCGCTGTGAGCACGCTTGACGATGAATCCAGAAATTTTATATATATGAAATATTTTTTCGGTTTAAAAAATAAAGAGATTTCTCAGATAACCGGGGATTCCGAATATCTTGTTAGAAAAAAGCTTGCAAGCGCCATTGCGGCTGTCAAAAGAAATTTAAAGGAGGATTGATTGCAGTGACGAAGTTTGAAGAAGCCGTTCGTATGTCTTGTTTAGAATGGGCGGCGGATTTGCCCGAAGCCTGCGAATTTTCGCTGTCCGCAGATTCAAAAAAATATTTTAAAAAGCTTCTTGAGCGTATGGATACGGGCGCCTACCGCCGCGTGTCAAAACGCACGCTGCGGTTTGTACTTATCGCCGCAATCATTGCCGTGCTTCTTGCCGCTGTAACAATCGGCGCGGCTGTCGGCCAGCAGTCGTTTCAAATTATTCCCGATGGGGATATGGCGCGGTATGTGGTTATTAATCCGTCAGAGCCGCTTGACGCGTCAGATTTAATTGTTGATTACACAGCTCCTGATTTTTATGTTGCAGATATAGTTTATGATGCAGAAAATAAAATTTGCGGTTACGAATATTTGTCGGCAAATGATTCGGCATATTCTATATTACGAACGGAGAGCAATGGCTACTCTTATTTTGATAATGATAATGATTTTTACTGTGTTGAGCATAACAACATTAAATTTACATATTTTGAATCAGATGAAGGGTATTTAGGTCTTATTTGGAATTACGGCGGATATATTTATTCAATAGCCGGCGACATTTCACTTGATACAGCTTTTGATGTGGCAGATTCACTAAATTATTAGAGCGTTTTTTATATAAAACGACAAAATAGAAAAATATGCAAAAATATTTTCACATTTTTCCTCTTTAAAGGTATTTAGTATATAAGAGGGGAGGTGAAATAAGGTGTTACGGCAGTTTTACGGCACATGTGAACCGAAGAATGAACGGAATTCGGCAGTAGCACATTAAGGATGATGAATCTTGAGCCGTTTAAAACAATTCAGCAGCAGCTCAGTAATCTGCGGCAGGGAAATATACAGGATTCACCGTTGCTGAATCTGTTCGTTAACTTTATCGTGTTTGTACCGATGCCGGTATTTATAAAACTGTCAAATCGAAAAATCGGCAGTATCTCAGCCGTGCTTATAACTTTTATGAGCATTGTTTTAGTAGAAACAATACAGTATTTTATTGGACGGGCAGCGGATATAGACGATGTCATTCTCAATACAGCCGGCGCAATCATTGCCGTGCTGATATTTGATATTGTTAAAAAGTGTTTGTCCAAAAAGCGATTTTCTAATCTGATTAAGGAGGAGAATTTATGACTCTGTTAAGAGAGGGCGTAATGCTTATAGAATTTGCCGTTCTTGTGCTTTACGCAATAGTGATGATTTTCAAAAGGGTCAAGCCGGCAAAATTCTTTTTAAATCTGGCTTTCGGGTTGTATCTCTCCGCTGTGATCGCGGTCTGCTTTTTCCCTATAAAATTCAGCGGAACACTGCCGGATCCGGCGTTGAATAATTTTATACCGTTTAAAGGTATAACAGATGCGCTCCGCGATTTCGTGAACAGCTCAAGCCTTTACAGCCTGGCAACGCTTGTGGGGAATTTTGTTATGCTTATGCCGCTGGGCATATTCTTTCATTTCTATATTAAGGAACCTAAAAGAAGACTGCTCGGTGTATTTCTCTTTTCCGTTGCAATTGAAACAATACAGTTTATTATAGGTATGCTGATCGGCTATAACTACAGAAGCATAGATATAGATGATGTGATACTCAACACCGTCGGCGGCGTTCTTGCAGTATTGGTTTTTGATTTCATCGTTAAAAAATA
>CAYOPQ010000020.1:0-24279 GCA_964405895.1 uncultured Bacteroides sp.
GCTGTTCACAATAATCGTAATCATCGCCCATAGGGATAATATTAAAAGGCTCATAAACGGTACAGAAAATAAAATAGATTTTAAAAGTAAGAAAAAACGCTGATTGCCAGCGTTTTTTTGTTCTCTTTAATTATATGAATAAATTAATTATATGAATAAAAAAGCCGCCGTAAGGCGGTTTTATTTGGCAGCTTTTATGCTCTTTCAACTTTACCTGAACGCAGGCATCTTGTGCAAACATGTACTCTTTTAGGAGAGCCGTTGACAATAGCCTTTACTCTTTTAACGTTTGGCTTCCAGGTTCTGTTGGAACGCCTGTGCGAATGGGAAACCTTAATTCCGAAAGTCATTTCTTTTCCGCAGTATTCACATTTTGCCATTAGCGAACACCTCCTTGCAAATTTAGAACGCATAGATATTAACACATATCCGGCTAAAATGCAAGTGTTTTTTGTATAATTTTTTTATATTGCAATCTTTCCGACTTTTTTATTCTTATTTTATTGATTTTAAAATAAATATTTATTATAATAGTTCAGATGAACGGTTAACGGTTTATGTAAAATTGATTTTTATCGGAGGTATAAAATATGGCTGCTGTAAAAAAAAGCATTTCCCAGGATAAGCAGGCTGCGCTGGAATCCGCGCTTAAACAGCTTGAAAAGCAATACGGTCCGGGTACTGTTATGCGCTTGGGTGAAAATTCTCACTTAAATGTCGATTCGATTTCAACAGGTTCGCTCACATTGGATATTGCTACCGGAATCGGCGGTCTGCCGCGCGGCCGTATTGTTGAGATATACGGACCTGAATCATCGGGTAAAACCACGCTGGCTCTTCACTGTATTGCGGAATGTCAGAAGCTCGGCGGCGTTGCGGCGTTTGTAGACGCGGAGCACGCGCTTGACCCCGTTTATGCTGCCAATTTAGGCGTTGATATTGATTCTCTGCTTGTATCGCAGCCAGATTACGGTGAGCAGGCGCTTGAAATTACCGAGCAGCTTGTCAGAAGCGGTGCCGTAGAGATCATCGTGGTCGATTCTGTTGCCGCGCTTGTTCCGAGGTCTGAGATAGACGGCGAAATGGGCGATTCGCATGTAGGTCTGCACGCGCGCCTCATGAGCCAGGCTTTAAGGAAGCTGACAGGCGCGATAAATAAGAGTAACTGCCTGATTATTTTTATCAATCAGCTTCGTGAGAAGGTCGGCGTGATGTACGGAAATCCTGAGGTTACCACCGGCGGCAGAGCCCTTAAATTCTATGCTTCAATGAGAATTGATGTAAGAAGAGTAGAGACCATTAAAGCTGCCGGCAATGAATTTGTAGGCAACAGAACAAGGGCTAAAATCGTTAAAAACAAGCTTGCGCCTCCTTTCAAGCAAGCGGAGTTTGACATTATGTACGGCACGGGTATCAGCAAAACTGGCGAAATACTTGATATGGCTGCCGAATATGATATCATCAAAAAGAGCGGCTCTTGGTTCTCGTACGGCGATGAAAGATTAGGTCAGGGCAGAGATAAGGTAAAAGAGATTATAGCGAACAATCCGGAGCTTGCGGCTGAGCTTGAGGAAAAGATAAAGAAAAAGCTTGCCGAAATCCAGGAAACTGCCACGCAAAAATTCCAGGGTAAGCCTGTTCCTAAGGCGGATATAGATGCTGAGCCTGCGGAGTCATCCGTTAAGCATACAAGAGAGGCGGCAAGAGCAAAGCTTGATATCGCTGTTGAAGATGACGAAGACTGATGGTTATTAAATCGCAAAAGGGCCGCGGTAAAAAAGTACATATCTTAATTGACGGCGAATATCGGATAACTACCGATATTGATTTCTGGCTTGAGCTCGGTGTGCAGGACGGCAGTGAGCTTAGCGATGACGAATGGCAGGTACTGACAGACAGGATAAATTACAGAAAGGCTTTGAATAAAGCCGCGGATTTGCTGTCCCGCCGCAGTCATTCGGCATATGAATTAAAGACTAAGCTTTTGCGTACCTGCGACGAGGAAGCCGCCCAAAGGGCGGTGGACAGATTTGTTGAATTAGGCTATCTTGACGACGAAGCCTTTGCCAAGGAGCTTGCCGCGCATCTGTTTAATAACAAACATTATTCCCCCAATAATGTAAAAAATGAGCTTTACAAAAGGGGCATTCAAAAAGATATTATAAATAAGATACTTGACGAAACGGAAAACGACCCCGTTGACTCCGTTATTCAAATTATTTTGAAAAAATACAGAATTAAGCTGCATGAAGAGAACGGCAGGCAAAAGACCGTAGCCGCATTGATGCGTAAAGGATTTTCATATTCAGATATTAAAGACGCTTTATATAGGATAGAGAATGAAGAATAGATACAGTATTTACATCATTTCTCTCGGCTGCCCGAAAAATCAGGTGGATTGCGAGATAATGGTCAAAAAGCTTGTTGACGCCGGCTTTTCTATATCGCCGCAGATAGAAAATGCAGACGCTGTTTTGATAAACACCTGCGGCTTTATTGAAGACGCTAAAACCGAGGCTATAGAAAATATTCTTGAAGCCGCGGAATATAAAAAGGCGGGGCTGGTGTCCGCCCTGATCGTTACAGGGTGCCTTACGGAGCGTTACCGCCATGAAGTCATGAAAGAGATACCGGAGATAGACGCCGCCGTCGGCATCGGCGCGAATTGCGACATTGTAAAAGTGTGCTTAAAGGCTCTGAACGGTATTAAAAGCGATTTTTTCCCTTCAAAGGACTTGTTACCTTTAAACGGTGAAAGAATGCTTTTTTCGCCGCCGCATTGGGCGTATCTGAAGCTTTCGGACGGGTGCAGCAATAAATGCTCATATTGTGCGATTCCCGGAATCAGGGGCGAATACCGCGAGCGTGATATGCAGAGCATACTGGCTGAAGCCAATGCGCTTGTTGACGGCGGAATCAAAGAGCTTGTTCTCATTGCGCAGGATACTACAAAATACGGAATGGCGCTTTACGGGGAATATAAGCTTGCGGCGCTTTTGAAAGAGCTCTGTAAAATAGAAAAGCTGAAATGGATACGCATTTTTTACTGTTATCCAGATAAGGTTACGGACGAATTGATTGATACAATCGCAAATGAATCTAAGGTATGTTCGTATATAGATATGCCGCTGCAGCACTGCAACGGCGATATACTGAAAAGTATGAACAGAAGCGGCGGCTATGATGAGTTAAAGACGCTCATAAATAAAATGAAAGAGCGAATCAAGGGGCTGTCGCTCAGAACAACCTTAATGGTAGGCTTTCCGGGAGAAACCGACGAGCAGTTTGCCGAGCTTTGCAATTTTGTTAAAGAGATGAAGTTTGATAAGCTGGGCTGCTTCAAGTTTTCCCCGGAGGAGGATACGCCTGCGTATGATATGGTCAATCAAATTGACGACGATACCAAAGTAAGGCGCGAGGAGGTACTGATGGATATCCAGTTCACTGTTACCGAAAACGCCAATAAAGCCCGTATCGGAGAGATATATGAAGCGGTTATTGATTCTTTTGACGGTGAGTCATATATCGGAAGGAGCTATCTTGACGCGCCGGAGATTGACAGCGGCATTATCATATCATCCACGGATGCGCTTTCTGTTGGAGATTTTATTAAAGTAAAGATTACAGATTATAACGGCTATGATCTGATAGGGGAGAAGATTGAATGAATTTGCCAAATAAAATAACGGTTTTCAGGTTTTGCTGTGTTCCGGCTTTAATGGCGTGCGCCTTTATTGAATTTAAATATCACTGGGTTGCCGTTCTTTTGATCTATTTTGTTGCCTGTATGAGCGATAAGGCAGACGGAATCATTGCAAGAAAAACAGGGATCGTAACCGATTTCGGCAAGCTGATGGACCCGCTTTCAGATAAAACGCTTGTATTTTCCGCCTATATTATTCTCATTGATATGGGTTGGCACACCGATATTGTAATCATGATCATGCTTGCGCGCGAATTTCTTGTTGCGGGGATACGAATGGCTGCGGCAACAACGGGGGAGGTTATTGCGGCAAACGGTTTCGGGAAAGCAAAAACCTTTTTGCAGATGTCCACAACCGGTCTTGTGTTCCTTTTCCTTGCAATCGGCGAGGGCAAAGCAGATATAGATATGAGTACCCAATGGCTTAATATTTATTGCACGGCGGCGTTTTGGATCGTGGGTGTAATTACCATGCTGAGCGGAATCGTTTACGCTAAGGACGGCTGGCACCTCATTAAGACGAAATAATGGTTGCAAAAATTTTAAATTCGTATATAATATTATTGATAGATAAATGCGTTGACGGAGAAGAGTAACCGGAATTGCTTGTTTCAGAGAGCATGCTGTATGGTGAGAGGCGTGTAATGAGTGTCCGGCGAAGTGCGCTTCTGAGCTTTTCGGAGGAAATTACAGTATTCCGAAACGGGTTGCCCCGTTACAGGCCGGGCTGTTCAGTCAGTCAAGTATAAAGTGGAGTGGAACCGCAGTTTTTATTGCCTCTGTCGTAGACAGGGGCTTTTGTTTTTATAAGGTGGTGTTTTTTATGTTCAAGGATTTCAGGGAATCGGTTCAAAGCTTTATGGACCATGATCCTGCCGCAAGAAGTCCTTTTGAGATTGTTTTGCTTTATCCCGGCTTCAAGGCTCTCAGGAGCCATAAAAAAGCAAATTGGTTTTATAGGCATAATATGCCGTTTATCGCAAGGTATATCAGCCAAAGGAGCGCGCATAAAACAGGAATTGAGATACACCCCGGCGCGTCAATCGGTAAAAGAGTCTGCATCGATCACGGGCACGGGATTGTCATTGGGGAAACCGCCGAAATCGGCGATGATGTTATGATATACCAGGGCGTTACGCTCGGCGGAACGGGCAAGGATGTCGGCAAGCGGCATCCCACAATAGAAAACGGAGTTATGATAGGCGCAGGCGCAAAGGTGCTTGGCCCCATAACAGTCGGCAGAAACGCAAAAATTGCCGCCGGAGCCGTTGTGGTAAAAGATGTTGAGCCGAACAGCACGGTAGTCGGCGTACCCGGAGAGGTTGTGCGTATTGACGGCGAGCGCGTGGACGATCTTGACCAGATCAATATTCCGGATCCTGTTATGTCCGCAATCCGAAATAGTGAAAGAAAAATCGCGGCGCTTGAAGCGCAGATTAAAAAATTGGAGGATATTTCAAAATGAAGATCTATAATACAATGACGCGTCAAAAAGAAGAATTTGTACCGATAGATAAAAACGATGTAAAAATATATGCCTGCGGACCGACGGTTTATAATTATATTCATATCGGAAACGCGCGCCCCTTGTGCGTCTTTGATGTTCTTCGGCGCTATCTGGAATACAGAGGCTATAAGGTTAAATTTGTTCAGAATTTTACGGATATTGACGATAAGATAATCAATCGTGCCAACGAGGAGGGCGTTTCCTTTGAAGAAATATCCGAAAAGTATATCCATGAGTTTTGGACTGACGCCGACGGCTTGAATTTTAAGCATGCAACGGTGCACCCGCGCGCTACGGAGAATATAGATGAAATTATAGATATTATTCAAAGCCTGGTAGATAAAGACTATGCGTATGCCGTGCAGGGCGATGTTTATTTCAGAACGCAAAGGTTTGACGGCTACGGAAAGCTTTCGCACCAGCCCATTGAAGATTTGGAGAGCGGCGCAAGAATAGCGGTTGGAGAAATTAAAGAGGATCCGCTTGATTTTGCTCTCTGGAAAAGCGCTAAACCGGGCGAACCGTTTTGGGATTCTCCGTGGGGCAAGGGAAGACCGGGCTGGCATATCGAGTGCTCCGCTATGAACAGGAAATATCTTGGCAATACCATAGATATCCATTGCGGAGGCAAGGACCTTGTTTTTCCGCATCATGAAAATGAAATCGCGCAGAGCGAATGTGCCAACGGCTGTACTTTTGCGCGTTATTGGATGCATAACGGCTATATCAATGTGGACAATGTAAAGATGAGCAAATCCCTCGGTAATTTTAAAACCGTAAGGGAAATTGCCGGAGCATACGGTTATGAAGTGATCAGATATTTCCTTATAAGCGCGCATTACCGCTCTCCAATCAACTACAGTATAGAAATTATTGAGCAGTGTAAAAGCGCACTTGAAAGGCTGTACACATGCCGTGAAAGCCTTGATTTCGCTCTGAAAGACGCTGAGGACAAGGCGCTTGACGGCGATAAAGAGCTGACGGCGCTTTTTGAAAGCCGCAGAAGCGAATTTATCGAAGCTATGGATGACGACCTCAATACGGCGGACGGAATTGCCGCTCTTTTTGAGCTGACAAAGGATATCAACACAAATATTATTTCAAAACAGGTTTCAAAAGCGGTTTGCGAAGCGGCAATCGGAATTTTTGATGAAATATGCGATGTTTTGGGTCTGCTTTACAACAGAAAAAGCAATGAGCTCAGCGATGAGATAGAAGCGCTTATTGATAAAAGGCAGGAGGCAAGAAAAAATAAGGATTGGGCAACCGCAGATAAAATTCGTGATGAATTAAAAGAACGAGGAATCATACTGAAAGATACGCCGAACGGCGTGATTTGGACAATTGAATAACAATCTGTAATCTTTTTTTGATATTTTCGCTTTATTTTATTTCAATTTGATTACAATATTAGCTAATCTGTTTGTAAAGATTGACGAATATTGTTAAAAAAGAGTACAATAATTGCAGGAATTCGGTTGAGGTGTGTGCTGATGAAGTTTAGAAAAACCGTTTCGCACATTTGCAGCAGTATTACTGCAATTATTTTATGTTTATTAGGTGCATTTGAAGTTTTTGCCGATACGGTTTCGTATAGTGATTCTGTTTTGTGGTTTTCCAATAAGTCTTACCAAACAGAATGGATTGAAAGCAGCTTGCTTGAGGGATATATAAATTATTATTTTGAGGAAAATTCCCTTTACTGCAAAATAAGCTATTCCTTTTCCGAAGCGCAGACTATTAACAGCTCAACTGTGATTGTGTCCGTTTCAAATGAAAACAGAAGTTACAGTATAAAATTCACCGAAGACAGTGAAGATGACTTTGAATGTGATATTTTAAAATGCTTTACTGCGGCAACCTCTTGGGGTCAGGATGTATTATTTAAACTTGAATTCAGTGATAAAGAAGATAAAGGTGTTGCCAACACAATTGAAATTCAACTGCAAATCAATTCAAAAATGTATAATGTGACAACCGTTACAAGTCCGTATACCGAGGAGGAAACAACCGCAAGCAGCTCCGGCTCTGCCGATACTGCTTCTTCGTCTCAATCTACCACAAAATCCTCTGCTAAAGAAACCACAACCAAATTTGTCTATTCAGGCGGTTATTCATCCTCCGGCAGTTCAAATTCAAGTTCAAGTTCAAACTCAAGCAGCGACGCAACAACGAAATTCAGCGTTGACGCAAACAGCGCTTCAAGCAGTGCAAGCGCCTATGATGAATCCGAAACCGAAGAAGCCGATCAGTCGGAAACCGATTCAGCATCGGATTCAACCGACACAGCGATTACGGCGGTTACCGTGGAAAAAGAAACAAGCTTGAGCGCTTCGGCGAAAGCCATGTATGCGCTTGCCGCGATTTTTGCCGTATGCGGCGCGGCATTTTTGATTCACTATGTTGTGAAATCCAAAAAGAAAAAATCTGTAGCTGATGATGAAGATGCCGGCGAAGACGAACCGGAAATCCCTGATTACGATGAATATGATGAAATTGAAAGCGAAGCTGAAATAGCAGAAGACGCGTTCGACCCGCCTGATTTGCCAGACGACTAATTTACATAGTGTTAAATTATGCGGCGATAATTTAACTGTTAGCTATTATGGTACAACAATCAGGACTCATATTACTATCGGTTTGTATTTAAATGATTTTTATGTTATTATATCCTCATAAAAGCGATGTTTTAATATTAAGATATCGTGCTAATGTGAAGTTAAAGAGGATATAAAAAATTATGCATTATTTTATTGATTTTGAAGCAACAGAATATCCGGAAGAAATTATTTCTGTTGGATGTGTAGATGAAAACGGAAGAGAATTTTATTCGTTAGTACATCCGCATTCTATAGAAAATTTTACGGAATTTATTTCAAATTTAACCGGAATAACTGAAGAAAATTTGCAAAATGCTCCGGATGTTGATGAAGTGTTTTCAAATTTTTATACTTGGCTTGATAAGGGCAAAAATGTTGATTTCTTAGTATATGGTGATTGTGATAAAATTTTTTAAAAAACACATTGAAATATGCAAAAGATTTTTATGCTCAGTGTGCGTTGGGGCTAATGCGCAGTAATCTACACGATTTTTCTTATGATGTTAAAAAATACTTTATGCTTGACAGAGATATTTCTTTGATGAAAATAGTTGAATACTATCGAAAAGAAAAAGTTATTCAAAACCACAACGCGCTTGAAGATGCGCTGTATCTGCGCGAAATATATGAAAATATGAAAAATGGCGTAATTGAGGAATGCCCGTTTCCTGATTATCAAATCAATTTAAATTTATTTAGTAATTCTATTTCAGAAAATCGTTCTAATCAAGGAAAAATAGTAGCTGTAAAAGGTGATTCTTATGTTAATTTCCCGTCATATAAAACAGCGGCGGACTGGATTTTGAAATTTTTGATGCCGAAAAGTGCTTGTGTTACAGATAAAACAAAGAGCAGGGTGTGTAACAATATTAGAATGTCAATAGAGAAGGATACAACATATTTTGGTTTTAAATGGTGTCTATATAATCAAAAATATTAATAAAATAGCATAATGGCAAAAATAGATATATAACTATAGAGAAAAAAACGGTGTAACCCGATTATGAAGGGTTACACCGCTTTTTACATGCTATTGTTTTATTAGTGCCGAGTATTTATAACGATTGTTTTTTATTTTATCAAATCCTTCATGGAATACAATCCGCTTTGCTTATCTGCCATAAATACCGCTGCGTTTACTGCGCCCACGGCAAATATTTCTTTGCTTCGGGCAGAGTGGGAAAGCGTGATGATCTCATCTCTTCCGGCAAAAATTACCTCGTGCTCGCCTACAATCGTACCGCCTCTGACAGAATGGATACCGATTTCATTTTGAGTGCGCTTTTCGCGTTTGCTGTGGCGGTCGTATTCATATTTCAGCGGCTCGTCAAATTCCTCGCATACAGCGTCGGCAAGCAACAGCGCCGTTCCGCTCGGCGCGTCGATTTTCTGATTGTGATGCTTCTCAACAATCTCAATATCGAAATCCTTACCGAGTATATCGGCAGCCTTTTTTGCAAGACTTGCAAGCAGATTGATGCCGAGGCTCATATTGTATGTAAAGAAAACCGCGCTGCTTTTTGCCGCGTTTTCAATCTGTTCTTTCTGGTTGTTGTTATAGCCGGTTGTACCTATAACAAGCGGCGTTCCCGTTTGCTTTGCATAATCAAGCAAACTGTCAAGAAGCACGGGATTTGTAAAATCTATAACAACATCGGCTTTTTCTTTAACCTTGCTTATTGAATCATAAACGGGAAAGCCGTCTGACATTACATTTAAATCGACGCCGGCTACGATTTCGCAGTCCTCACGGCCGGAAACAACGCTTTGAATTGTTTTTCCCATTTTGCCGTTTGCGCCGCTCAAAATAATTTTTGTCATTTTTATAAATCCTTTTTACTTGAAATTTTATTTTATAAGTCCGTATTCTTTCATTACATCGGCAAGCATCGCCTTGTTTTCATCGCTCATATCAATCAAAGGCAATCTGCAGTGGCCGGCGTTGTATCCGATAAGATTTACAGCCTCTTTAACAGGTATGGGATTTACATCGCAGAACAGCGCTTTTGCAAGCTTCATATACTTATCCATCAATGCCTTGGAGCCTTCCTTGTCACCGTCAAGGTACTTGGCAACAATATCGTGGGTTTCCTGCGGGCATACATTTGAAAGCACGCTTATAACGCCGTAACCGCCTCTTTCCATAATATCGTAGATCTGATCGTCATTACCGCTCCAAATATTCATCTCGTCACCGCAGAGCCTGTGGATTTCAGCTATTTGGTCCAGATTTCCGCTTGCTTCCTTGATTCCGTTTATTCTCGGAAGCTTAGAAAGCTCATATGCTGTTTCCGGCAGAATGTTCATCCCCGTACGGGACGGAACATTATAGAGTATTATAGGCTTGTCGGTTGCGTCATGGACAGCCTTGTAATGCGCGATAAGGCCTTTTTGGCTTGTTTTGTTATAATAGGGCGTAACAAGCAGTAATGCGTCTGCGCCGTCCTTGCAGGCCTCACAGCTGAGCTCAATAGCCGTCCGCGTTGAATTGGAGCCCGTGCCGGCAATAACGGTACATCTTCCCGCCACATAATCCACGCACCACTTGATACATTCGGAATGCTCGTCAACTTCAAGCGTGGAGCTTTCACCTGTTGTTCCGCAAACCACAATAGCGTCCGTTCCGTTATTGATCTGCCAATCAATAAATCTGCCGAACTCGTCGTAATTTACCGAACCGTCTTCCTTCATAGGGGTGATTATGGCTACTGCGGCGCCGGTAAATACAGGGTTTTTCATATATACACACTCTCCTTAATAAAATTAATCCATATAGCCCTCGGCGCAAAGGAGCTCGGCAAGAAGTACCGCGCCGCCCGCCGCGCCGCGAAGCGTATTATGCGAAAGGCAAACAAATTTGTACTGATACTGGGTATCCTCTCTGAGTCTTCCTATTGAGATAGCCATGCCGTTTTCAAGCATTCTTTCCGATTTGATCTGCGGTCTGTCATCCTCTTCAAAATAGTTTAAAAACTGTTTCGGGGCAGACGGTAAGTCAAGCTCCTGGGCACGGCCTTTAAACACTTTCCAAATCTCTATCATTTCTTCTTTGGAAGGTTTGTTTTCAAAGTTTACAAATACGGCGCCTAAGTGCCCGTTTGTAACAGGTACTCTTATACACTGGGCTGTAAAATTCGGTTTATCCGCTAAAACGATTTCATCACCCTCAACTTTGCCCCAAAGTTTGAGCGGTTCTTTTTCGCTTTTCTCTTCCTCGCCGCCGATATAGGGGATAACATTGTCTATCATCTCCGGCCAGGTCTCAAATGTTTTGCCGGCGCCGCTGATTGCCTGATAAGTGCAGACAAGCACATCCTTAACGCCGAATTTATCATGGAGCGGATAAAGCGCGGGCACATAGGACTGTAATGAGCAATTTGATTTTACCGCAATAAATCCGCGTTTCGTGCCGAGCCTTTTCCTTTGCGCGGGAATGATTTTTATATGCTCTGCATTAAGCTCCGGAACAACCATCGGGACATCCGCCGTGAAGCGGTGCGCGCTGTTGTTTGATACAACGGGGCATTCATGCTTTGCATACTCTTCTTCAAGCTTTTTGATTTCATCCTTTTTCATGTCAACGGCGCAGAAAACAAAATCAACCTGTGAAGTGATTGTTTCAATATCGGCAACAGCGTCCAACACCGTCATTTCTCTTACACTTTCGGGAATATCAACATCCATGCACCACTTACTGCCAACGGCTTCTTCATATTTTTTGCCGGCAGATCTTGCCGAAGCCGCAAGACAGGTGATATTAAACCACGGATGGCCGTCCAAAATCGTGATGAAGCGCTGGCCGACCATGCCTGTAGCGCCTACCACACCTACATTATATTTTTTATCCATATTAAATAATCCTCCTAACCGAAAATAAATCTTGTAAATTAATATGTAATAGAATATAATATTAAACAGTTTTGCAGTATCTTTATGATATAATATCACTTATTATATATGTATGTCAAACAAAAATTACGGAGACCATATGAAAACTTCAGACTTTTATTACGACCTGCCTGAAAAATTAATAGCGCAAACGCCTGTTGAGCCAAGAAACGCGTCGCGGCTTATGGTGCTGCACAGAAAGGACGGCTCCGTAGAGCATAGAGTGTTTAAAGAGCTTACGGAGCTTCTGAACCCCGGAGACTGCCTTGTTCTCAACGATACCAGGGTAATCCCTGCAAGGATTTTCGGCGTTAAAGAGGACACGGGGGCAGTCGTAGAGTTTTTGCTGCTTTCTCAGAAGGAAAATGATATTTGGGAATGTCTGTGCAAGCCGGGAAAGCGGGCGAAAATCGGCACAAGATTTTCGTTCGGCGGCGATAAGCTTATCGGCGAGGTTGTGGATATTGACAGCGCCGAAGGGAGCAGATATGTTAAATTCTCATGCAGCGGCAGTATCTATGCTGTTCTTGATGAAATCGGCTCTATGCCGCTTCCGCCGTATATCAAGGAAAAATTAACGGATAATGAGCGTTATCAAACCGTATACAGCAGGGAATTGGGCTCGGCAGCCGCTCCTACAGCGGGACTTCATTTCACGCCCGAAATGCTGTCTGAAATACGGAACATGGGCGTGAAAATTGCGGAGATTACGCTTCATGTGGGCTTGGGTACATTCCGCCCGGTAAAGGTGGATGATGTTACAAAGCATAAAATGCATACAGAGCATTATGTTATGCCGCAGGCGGCAGCCGATATTATAAATGATACGAAAAAAAGCGGCGGCAGGGTTATTGCGGTCGGTACGACTTCGTGCAGAACGATTGAATCCGTTGCGGCAAAAAACGGCAGGATATGTGCGGACGAGGACGACACTTCGATTTTTATTTATCCCGGTTTTAAATTCAAGTGTATGGACGCGCTGATAACCAATTTTCATTTGCCGGAAAGCACCTTGATCATGCTTGTTTCCGCTTTTGCCGGATATGATAATATAATGAACGCATACAAAACGGCAGTGGATAAAGAATATAGATTTTTCAGCTTCGGTGACGCTATGTTTATAGAGGATTGATCCATGAAATTTACAATACTTAAGCAAGAAGAAAAAGCAAGACGGGGCGTTTTTGAAACGGTGCACGGAACTGTTCAGACCCCGGCGTTTATGAATGTGGCAACCGTTGCCGCAATAAAGGGCGCTCTTTCAGCCGATGACCTTGAAAAGATCGGCACCCAGGTAATGCTTTGCAATACATATCATTTGCATGTGCGCCCCGGCGAGGATATTGTCTATGAATCCGGCGGACTGCATAAATTTACTACATGGAACGGACCTATATTGACTGACAGCGGCGGTTTTCAGGTGTTTTCGCTTGCAAAATTGAATAAGATCAAAGAAGAAGGCGTAACCTTTCATTCCCATGTGGACGGAAGAAAAATCTTTATGGGCCCGGAGGAATCCATGCGCATACAAAGCCGTCTCGGTTCAACAATCGCCATGGCTTTTGACGAGTGTGTTGAAAATCCGGCGCCCTACGATTATGCGAAGGCTGCGTGTTCAAGGACTTTACGCTGGCTTGTCAGATGCAAAAAGGAAATGGATAAGCTGAATTCTCTGCCCGAAACAATCAACAGGGAACAGCTTTTGTTCGGAATCAATCAGGGCTGCACATATGAGGATCTGCGAATCGAGCATATGAAGGAAATTGCAAAGCTTGATCTTGACGGGTATGCAATAGGCGGCTTAGCTGTGGGCGAGCCCAAAGAGGATATGTATAGGATAATCAGCGCTGTTGAGCCGTTTGCGCCCGTGGATAAGCCAAGATATTTGATGGGCGTAGGCACTCCGGGAAATATTTTGGAGGGAGTCAGCAGGGGAGTGGACCTTTTTGACTGCGTTATGCCGAGCAGGAATGCCCGCCACGGTCATTTGTTTACCAAAGAAGGCATTATCAATATCAATAATTCAAAATATACGCATGATGATTCACCTATAGACAAAAAATGCGGGTGCCCTGTTTGCAGGAGATACAGCAGGGGATATATTCGCCATCTTATGAAAGCCGGCGAAATGCTGGGCATGAGACTTGCGGTAATGCACAATCTCTTTTTCTATAATAATCTTATGAGTGAAATACGAGAAAATATTGAAAACGGCAGTTTTTTGGATTATAAAAATGAATATTGTGTAAAACTTGATACGCGTATATAAAAAAATCTTGCAATTTATTACATTTCTTTATATAATTAAAACACTGTAAAAACATTCGGAGGTAAATCAAATGGATTTTAGTTTTATTCAATTGTATTCAAGTACAACAGACACCAGTTCTTCAAGCTCTTACAGCATGCTTATCGTTATGGTTGCTCTTATTGTTGTAATGTACTTCTTTACAATTCGTCCCCAGAAAAAGCGTCAAAAAGAAGAGCAGGAAATGAGAAATTCTCTTGAAATCGGAGATGAAATCATTACGATCGGCGGTATTGTCGGAAAAGTTGTAACGATCAGGGAAGATGATCTTGTTATTGAAACCGGTGCGGACAGAACAAAAATGAAGATCCAGCGCTGGGCTGTTAATACCAATAAAACAAAGATGGAACAGCACAGGAAAGAGATTGAAGCCGCTAAAGAGGCTGCAAAGAAGAAAAAAGAAGAAAAAAATGCTGCTAAGGGCAAAATCAGTAAATCTAAAGAAACCGATGATACTCAGGAAGAAGAAAAAAAATAATTCACCATACTCAATATAATCAGTAATAATAAAAAGCTCCTTTGAATATCCTTTAATGGATAAGCAAAGGAGTTTTTTTATGAAAAAAATCAAATCCTCCGTAAACAGCAAGCTGTTTTTAACTTTTATATTTAAATCCATCGTTATAGGCGCGGCAATCGGAGCGGCATTATCCGCTGCCGCGGCGTTTATTATTTTTAAGCTGGATATAAGCTTTGAATATTCCCCGTATTTTTCCGCGGTAATAACAATCATGACTGCCGGGTGCACAGCCTATTTCTGCTCCTTATCCTTTAAAAACAGCGGCTTTTTAATAGGCGTTGTTTCCGTTATACCGATATTGTTGTTTTCTTTTGTGAATATGTTAGTTAACAGTAATACGCTTTGGATGTTTGCGGTTAAGCTGGCGTTATCGGTGCTTGCCGCCGGTTTATGCGGAGTGCTTGCAGTTAAAAAATCTAAAAAAATAAGGATAGGGAAATGAAAAATAAAGAGATAGCCAACGATTTTAATCTGAGCGGTACGGAAGTAAAAATAAAGGATAAAAAATCGTTTTACGAAATTTTTACAGAGTATAAAACATTCATCTATTGCTCGCTGTTTTTTGCGGCGGGCTTGTTTGGCGGCTCGTTCTTATACAAAAAATGCGAAACCGATGTGCTGGATGAGATCATTGCCTCATCGGGTTCCAGTGAGTTTTTGACGCTTTTTATAAATAATTTAGGCTTTTACCTTTTAGTTTTTTCATTTACCGTACTGCTCGGCATATGCCTTATCGGATTTCCGTTAATGAATATTGTGCCGCTTATTATAGGCTTTCAGGCAGGGCTTAAAATAACTTACTATTATATCAACTACGGCATAAAAGGCTTCGGTTACAGCATACTTATGATAGCCCCGTTTGTATGCTCATTTTTGACTGTGATTTTTTATACGATTTCGCTGAGTTCTGATTTAAGCAAAAAGATATACGATATAACCACAGGCAAGGCAGAAGAAAATAAAATAGAATATAAGGCATATATGAAAAAGTATCTTGTTTACGCAGTACTGACTGCATTAGTGGCGCTTATGAATTCAGGAATCACCGCAGCGCTGGGCGGGATTATTGCAATATGACCATTATTTTTTTGATTCGCTGTTCAACGGATTTGAATCAATCGCTTTTTTAGCCGCGTTTGCTGTTGTGTGCGTATAGATCTCGGTAGTTCCTAAATTTTCATGCCCCAATACTTCTTTGAGCAGAAGCAGATCTACATTGCCGTACTGATACATAAGCGTTGCGGCAGTGTGCCTTAGCTTATGTACGGACAGGCCCCTGTCGCCGAGACCGGCTTTTTCAAGATTTACATAAACAATATGCTGAACCGTTTTGGGGCTGATTCTTTTGTTTCTGCTGCTTAAGAACAGCGCCTTGTCCTGAACGCCGTTATTCGGCCTCTTTTTCATATATTCGGAAACTGCTTTAATGCAGGCGTTGTTCATGAAAATAACGCGCTCTTTATTTCCTTTTCCGGTTATAACAATGCTGCCGTCGTCTTTTATATCGTTATAATTGATAGATACGAGCTCGGAAAGCCTCATGCCGCAATTTAAAAATAAAGTTATAATTGCGTAATCGCGTTCCTTATAAGGTCCGTCAATCACGGAAAGTAGCTTTTCCGCTTCATTCAGAGTGAGATATTTGGGAAGGGACTTTTTTGTTTTGGGTATATCCAGATTTTTCATAGGATTAACGGCAAGAAGACCCAAATTGTCAGTTAAATAAACAAAAAACCGTCTTATTGAAATTACTCGGCGGGCTCTTGTCGCTTCATTGTTTTTCCGCTCGTTTTTTAGGTATATAAGAAATGAATAAGCGTCATTCAAAGTAATGCCTTTAATAAAATCAATATCAATAGGGGACAGGTCTATTTTTTCATCCGGCGTATCTTTTGAAACGATTTTTTTATGCTTAACCATAAATCTGAAAAAAGTACGCAGGTCGGACGCGTATTCAATGACGGAAAGCCTTGAATGGCCTTTGATCGCTTCTAAATACAATAAATATTGTTGTACCAGGTTCGGTAATGCAGTAAATTCTTCTTCTCTCAAAATCAAACTCCAATCTGTGAAACAGTTTCACGGTATTTATAAAATAAAAATTCTATTTGATACTTTGCTATATAAACAAATATCAAAAGAAATCTATTGCGTACAATCCGCTTTAATAGTTAGTTATATTTCGTGTATCCGTATGTTAAGGTAAATAAACGAAACGGTTTATTTTTTTGCATATTACAAAGGAATAATACTTTCATCACCAGCCGAAGCCTGCAATATGTAAATTCAGCAATATTATTTATGTAGGGTTATATAAGCGAAGCAAGCAATTAGTATTTACAGCATAACGCGGCAAATGAACGGATAACATTATATAGCGCAATATTAATAAATGCTCAGCAAATGCTCAGCATTATTCTAATTGCCGCTCCCCTAAATTACACAAAAGATTTATTTTGTATAATTATAGCAAATTTTTTATGCCTTGTCAAGTATAAATAGATAAGCAAATCCCCCGCTTTTAAAATACATCTCAAAAATAATAAGGAAAGCCCGCGCATATAGCGCGGGTTAATGATTTTATTTAAAAGTATCTGATTGATATAAATTTATATTCTTGCTTCTTGCTCTAAGCGTATGTTGGTGCAGTCTTTTGCTTTTATAATTTTGCCGGAATTATATGTATTCCCTTTAATTTGAATTGTATCGGTTGATTTCGCACGGATACAATAATCCTTATAATTTTTAAAGGTGTTATTTGTAATGCTGATGTTTTTATGTACCGCGCCTTTATGCACATTATTTTCAGGCTTTATAAGTATGGGCGCATTGCCGCAGTATTCAAAAATGTTATTGCGAATATCAACGCTTCTGCACATACCGCTTTCATACCAGCTTTTTGCATCGTCTGAAATAAGTATGCCGCTCATTGAAGTGCTTATAAAATGATTGTTCTCAATTATGACCTCACCCCTTGTGGTGAGCAGCAGTCCTCTTGTAATGATCCTGTTTACGGTATTTCCGGCAAAATATATATCCGGACATGCCGATATATCCTCTATTACATCGCCTGCGCGGGCGCTTTCTGCGGAATCAAGCGTCAATTCTATTTCATATTCGTTAAGCTGTTTGGCATTAACAACTGTTGCTTTTCTGCATTCTAAAAGCGTTTGAGGATCAATAAACGCTATCTCATCGCCGTTATGTATCGGCTGATAGCCGTGGGACTGCGGGTGCATAAAGGAAACAGTAATTTTTTTATCGTTGACGGATTTAATACCGAAATGAAAGCCGTGAACATTCAGGCAGTCATCTCCTGCGCCCTCAAAAAGGCTGTTTGTTACGGCAATTTTGCCCCTGCACATACAAACCTGTATAAAATCTGCGGCGGACGCCATTTTTCTTGCTGAATTTGTTTCGGGAGCAAATGAAACAGAATCTACAGTTATATTTTCACTGTCCTGGAAAACAAGAGCAAGAGAATAATTGAAACGCTGTTTTATATTGTGCAAGGCAACATTTTTTGAACGATTTATAAAAATCCCGGCAAATTGGCGGCGAACATCATAAATATAATACTGATCGCCTGTCTTGAACCGAAATGTATTTGTATAGTATACTCTTATTTTGCCGTTTTTTAAATCAACCGTTTTTAGCGCGCCCGCCAAAGGGTGCAATACCCTGCTTACTTTATTGGGCGCAGCTTCTCTTATCAGCCCGATCCAGCGAGCATTTGCGGCGTTTTTATCGGCGGCTTCATTGAAATCCTTGCCATAAAAGTAAAGCTTGTTATTCTTGAAATAATACCGGCTGTCACCGTCTATAAGAAAATCCACCGAAAACGGCGTTGTTTTTTCAACTTTGAGCACATGCATATCCGGGTTGGCATACCTGATTTCAAAATTTTCAAGCGTAATGCTGATGCAATTTTCCACGGCGACATTGGTAACCTTGCCATCAATAATAAAAACGGAATCATTACCCTGAACGGTCAAATCGCTGATATCGTTAAAATAGAACGGAACAGCGTTCAAATGCGGTGTTTCATTTTTTGAAAACTCGCTGTCCCCCACCGTGTTCGTAATATAAAGCATATATTTTCTGCACTTTTCACTGTCAATGTAATATGTGCCTTTATCAAAAAGAATTGTTTTTTCACCGCTGAGCTGTTTTGCGGCGAAAATAAGTTCAGTTAATTCAGCGGTTATATCTTTTCCGTTTTCTATGCCGAAGTCGGCAGCATGTAAAATCCTCATAAAAACTCCAATTACGGTTTAGGATTATAAGTTATAAATAAGTGATGAAATTTAAATATTTCATCACTCACATTTAAGCTTATTCAAATTTTGTTATTCGGAAAGCGCGTTGAATGCCTCTCTGATTGTCCTGACGGGAATGATATCCGCAGAAACCTTTAACACTTTAGACAACCCCTTGTAATTGTGAAACGGTATTATGCACTTATCAAACCCAAGCCTTACAGATTCGGCTATCCTTTGCTCGCAGTAATTTACAGCCCGTACCTCACCGGCAAGTCCGATCTCTCCGAACGCGATAATGTTTTCTTTAACAACTATGTCTTTCAGAGAGGATACAAGCGCCATTGCAACAGTTAAATCCGCCGCCGGTTCGTCCAGCCTTAAGCCGCCTATAACATTAATATATGTGTCCATGGAATTGAAATAGTAGCCGGCTCTTTTTTCAAGGACGGCAATGAGCATAGCCATTCTGTTATAATCAAATCCCGTGCTCATTCTTCTCGGCGTTCCGAAGCCTGTTGCGGTCACAAGACCCTGCACTTCGGCAAGAATAGGTCTGGAGCCTTCAATAACGCAGGCAACGCAGGTTCCGCTTACATTCTTCGGTCTGCCCGAAAGCATCAGCAAAGACGGATTGGCAACCTCCTGAAGCCCGTTTTGCTTCATTTCAAACATTCCGATTTCATTTGTAGAACCGAATCTGTTTTTTACACTTCTCAACATTCTGTACGAATAGTTGCGCTCTCCCTCAAAATAAAGCACCGTATCAACAATGTGTTCAAGGACTTTGGGACCTGCGATAGCGCCGTCTTTGTTTACATGACCAACTACAATGATTGGTATCTCGGTTGATTTTGCAAGGTGCATCAATATATTTGTACATTCCCTTACCTGCGTAATCGAACCGGCTGTTGAAGAAATTTCATCATATACCATCGTTTGAATGGAATCTATAATCACAATATCGGGCTTGTCCGTTTTGATTGTTTCAACGATAACGCCTATATCGGTCTGCGCAAGAATACCGAGCTTTTCCGTTGTAACCTCAAGTCTTGACGCGCGCAGCTTAATCTGCCTTACAGATTCCTCCCCGCTGACATACAGGATGGATTTTGTTTTTCCTAAATATTGGCAGATCTGTAAAAGAATAGTGGATTTTCCTATACCCGGATCTCCGCTTAACAGAATCAGGCTGCCTTCCACAATGCCGCCGCCGAGCACCCTGTCAAATTCAGAAATTCCGGTAGAAATTCTTTTTTCGATTTGCGGGTCAATTTCGTTAAGCTTTAAGGCGCTTACGGAATATGCGGCGCTTTTTCCCGCCTTTGACTTTGAAGCGGCAACAGGGCTTATCATATGCTCGTTCATGGTGTTCCATTCACCGCAGCCCGGGCATTTTCCGTACCACTTGCTGCTTTCATAACCACATTCGGAACAAATATATGCTGATTTCGATTTTGCCATTTTATCACATGCCTTTTGCGTTCAAGTTAATAGCCTTCGTTGATATATTGTGTTATACCAAGCGTAATTGTACAAGCAATGCGCTTTCTGTATGAATCCGATTTAAGGTTTTCGTTTTCCTGAGGATTGCTCATAAAACCGCATTCCACCATTACAGACGGAACGCTGGCTTGATATAGTATATAATAGCTGTCATCGGATTGCTTATTACTTCTTGTATTATTTGGCTGTATAAACATTTTTGTAATATTCAGTATATTATCGGCAAGGTTTTTGCTGGATTCAACATTTCCCGTGTACCAAACCTGCATTCCCCATTCGCTTGTATCCGTATAGTAGTTTTGGTGTATGGAAACCAACACGGCATTATCTACGCTGTTTACAAAATCGAGGCGGTTATAAAGGTCTGACCGTGATCTGTCTTCCCCGTTGGGATAATATTCCGAGTCATCATCCCTGATGAGCTTACATTCTATGCCGCATATTGATAGAAAATCATATAAATTAAGCGCTATCGCCAGATTTATATCCTTTTCGGCAGTGCCGTCCGCTGCTGAGGTGCCGCCGTCCGCCCCTCCGTGACCGGCGTCTATAACAATACATTTTCTTCCGATACCGGTTTCGGAATTAACGGCTTTTTGGGCAACAAAAAAACTGTTTATTCCAAGACAAGCGGATAAGGTAAAAATCAATACAAGCAATATTATCAGCGATTTTTTCATACTATCACCAATAATTTCTATGCTTAATTATATATTAAATAACAATAAGTTGCAATAAAATATTGCAAATACGCCTTTGTAAAGTTATAATTTAATTAAAAAAACGGCGGTGCATATCCATGAAGATTGTCAATTTAGACGGGCATACAACCAACCCCGGCGATCTCAGCTGGGACTTTCTGTATAAATATTCGGATTGTGTAGAAATATACGAAAGAACAGCCCCGGCGGAGGTCATTCAGCGCGCTAAAGGCGCGGAAATACTGATCATTAACAAAACCGTTCTCAATGGGGAGATGCTGAACGCGCTTTCGCCGGAGATTCAATATATTGGCTTGCAGTCTACAGGATACAATGTTGTTGATCTTGCAACGGCAACAAGGCTTGGGATCACGGTCTGCAATATCCCCTCGTATTCCACTAACGCCGTTGCGCAGCAGGTGTTTGCTTTTATTCTGCATTTTACCAATCAGGTTGAGCTTCATTCGGATTCCGTAAAAAACGGCGACTGGTGCAGATGCCCTGATTTCTGCTATACGCTCTCCCCTCTTTCGGAGCTTGACGGCAAAACCATAGGTATTATCGGTTTTGGTTCTATCGGCAAAAAAGTGGCGAAGACAGCCGAGGCTTTCGGAATGAAAATTTTGATTCATTCCCGCTCTAAAAAAGATCTTGCGGCGTTCAGCAGCGCTGAGCAAACAGATCTTGATTTTCTTTTAAGAAATTCCGATTTTGTTACCTGCCACTGCCCGCTTACAGCTGAAACGGAGAAGCTTATTAATCAAACTACACTTTCTAAAATGAAAAAAAGCGCTGTATTCATTAACACATCTCGCGGTCCGGTTGTTGATGAAAATGCGCTCGCAAACGCCCTGAACAGCGGAGAGATAGCAGGCGCAGCGCTTGATGTTCTTATAAAGGAACCGGCTGATCCCAATACGCCCCTGCTGAAAGCAAAAAATTGCATCATAACACCGCATATTGCATGGGCGGCACAGGAGACAAGAGCGAGATTACTCTCAATTTTAGATAAAAATATAGAGTGTTATTTAAGCGGCAATGTGCAAAATAAAGTGAATTGAATATTGACATATTGATAATTTTAAGTTATTATATTTTGTGTTCGCTGGTGTGGCGAAATCGGCAGACGCAAGGGACTTAAAATCCCTCGGTAGCAATACCGTACCGGTTCAAGTCCGGTCACCAGCACCAAAAGGGGCTGTCTCTTATTAAGAGCCGGCCCCGGATTTAACGGTCATCTTGATTAATCTTTAAGATTTCCGTCTCAATTATTTATTTGCCGGCGTGATGGAATTGGCAGACGTGCCGGACTCAAAATCCGGTCCTGGCGACAGGGTGCGGGTTCGACCCCCGCCGCCGGCACCAACTACAGAAGGAAGCCTTTGTTTTTCAGCAAACGGCTTCTTTTTTATATTGTTATTTTTCTTATATTGATATTACATGGCGTACATTTATTCTGTTTTTTTCGTCGGCAATCATTGAGCGTTGCCGGGTTTCACCTTAGTATTGTTATTTATTCTTGATTTACAATATAAAATAATATATAATGTTTCCATATTTTAATTTTGGAGGAGTTTTATGGATAGTTCAACATTACAGATTATGCTGACCATGATTGCGTATATGGCAATAGTAATTATTATCGGAATTGCATTTGCCAAAAAAGCAAACAAAAATACGGATTCATACTTTTTGGGCGGCAGAACGCTCGGCCCGTGGGTAACGGCAATGAGTGCCGAAGCGTCGGATATGAGCGGCTGGCTTTTGATGGGCCTGCCGGGCGTTGCATATTGGTGCGGTATTTCTGACGCCGCATGGACAGCCATAGGTCTTGCTGTGGGTACATATGTAAACTGGCTGATAACCTCAAGAAGGCTTCGCCGCTACAGTGAGAAAGCGAATGCAATTACTCTGCCTGAATTCTTTTCAAACAGATTTCACGAAAAAAGCAAAGTTATTATGACTGTGGCGGCATTATTTATCTTGATCTTCTTTACCGTATATGCGGCAAGCTGCCTTGTAACCTGCGGCAAGCTGTTTTCTACGCTTTTCGGCTTTGACTACATTCCCATGATGATCGTGGGCGCTGTATTTGTATTGATATACACAATTATCGGCGGTTTCCTTGCCGAAAGCGCGTCTGACTTTATGCAGGCGATCGTCATGGTAGTTGCCCTTGTAGTGATTGTTATTACGGGTACGGTTGCTGCCGGAGGTCTTGACGCCGTTATAGATAATGCAAAATCTATTCCCGGATTCTTTGAATTTTTCGGAATTGCCACTCCGGTTACCGATGCCAGCGGCGTACAGCAATCCTTAAACGGTGAGGCTTTGTTCGGCGACGGTGAATCCTTTGGCATTTTAAGCATTATATCCTGCCTTGCATGGGGCTTGGGTTATTTCGGAATGCCGCAGGTGCTTCTCAGATTCATGGCTATCAGGTCAGAAAAGGAGCTTAAAAGCAGCCGCCGCATAGCGACTGTTTGGTGTGTTGTTTCCCTGGTTATTGCTGTTTTTATAGGTCTTATAGGAAGAACTCTTTATCCCACGGCATTAACTACCGAATCTTCATCTGAAAATATATTTATTCTGCTTTCAACAAATCTTTTGCCGCCGATTCTCGCCGGCTTGGTCATGGCAGGCATACTTGCCGCCACCATCAGCTCCTCCGATTCGTATCTTCTTATTGCGGCATCGGCGTTTTCTAAAAATATTTATCAGGGGCTTATCCATAAAAAAGCCTCGGATAAACAGGTACTTGCGATTTCAAGGGTAACGCTGCTTGCAGTTACCGTTATCGCTGTTATTATAGCGCTTGACGAAAACAGCGTCATATTTAATATTGTCAGCTTTGCCTGGGCGGGCTTCGGCGCAACTTTCGGTCCGCTTATGCTGATGAGCCTTTTCTGGAAGCGTATCAACCGCTGGGGCGCTATTGCCGGTATGATCGGCGGCGGAGTCATGGTGTTTGTATGGAACCTCGTAATCCGTCCGCTCGGCGGAATTTGGGATGTTTATGAGCTTCTGCCGGCATTCATCTTTTCCTGTATCTGCATAGTCGTTGTTTCACTTTTAACGCCCGCTCCGTCACAGCAGATCCAAGATGAGTTTGAAGAAGTTAAGAACGGTATATGATTTGCAACCAAATCATTCGCCTACGGATATTGTAATTTAATTTTATATCTGCTTTGAAAAAGCCCTGATAACTTGGTAAAAACCAGTCATCGGGGCCTTTTATAATAAATAACGGCATTTTTTAATATTTCGGATTGCCCGTGATATAATAA
>CAYOPQ010000021.1:0-20644 GCA_964405895.1 uncultured Bacteroides sp.
CGTGGTGAAGACGAGTGGACTTGAACCACCGACCCCCTGCATGTCAAGCAGGTACTCTAACCAACTGAGCTACGCCTTCATCTCTATTTAAAATTTCGTTTCAGAAAAGCATCGCCGCGGGCGGCACGCCAGCGGCGAATGGAGCTACTGGTCGGACTCGAACCGACGACCTGCGCATTACGAATGCGCTGCTCTACCAACTGAGCCACAGTAGCGGGTATTCATTTTGAAGCTGCATATCAAAATCAGTTTTGCACCGTTTGAAATTATACAATAAAAGCGGAGCAAGGTCAAGTCTTTTTGCTTACATTTTTTGATTATAAAGCTAATAAAAGTTCATCAAGCTTGCCGAACACGAAATCCACGCTCTGCCGCCTGACCTCATTTCTGCCCGGATCGCCGAAATATTGCGTATAGGTTTTAACATGGTCATTGATACATATGCCGAAGCACACCATACCCACCGGCTTTTTGGCAGTGCCGCCCGAAGGGCCGGCTATACCCGTTATGCCCACGCCGACTTCGCTGCCCGCGGTTCTGGCGGCGCCGGCTGCCATTTGACCCGCAACCTGCTCCGACACAACGCCGAATTCATCTATGGCGCTTTTCGGCACGCCGAGAAGATTTATTTTTGCCTCATTCGCATAGGTTACAAAAGACATATCGAGCACCTTAGAGGCGTCGGCAACGCTCACAAGCGCGCCGCAGCAGAGTCCGCCTGTGCAGCTTTCCGCAAAAGAGATATGCATACCGCATTTTATCAGCTTTGAAACTACCTTTTCATAAAGCGTAATATTCTCAGACATAATCAATCACCTCACGCAGGGCATGAATAACCGGGACTTCCGGGCGCAGCGCCTTATCCTTGAACCAGCCGAAATTCATGCGCAGCGCACACATTCCGGCGGAGAGCGCGCCCTCTATATCGTTCACGGGATGATCGCCCACATACATGCAGTCGCCGCAGCTCAAGCCGAGCTTATCCGCCGTATACTTGAATATCCGCGCGTCCGGCTTAGCAAAATCAAGATCTCCCGAAACAACAAGGATATCCAGATACGGCAAAAGGCCGCTGTTATCCATTTTTGTATGCTGCAAAGCCGACGGGCCGTTTGTAATAACGCCCGTTTTTATACCGCGCGCGCGCAATTCCGTCAGGAGCGGAACGGCGTCGTCAAAGACAACATTGAAAAAGCCGAATTTTTCATCGTAATGCCTTGCAAGCGCCTGTGCTCCCGGAGAGGCCTTCCAGCCCCATATTTCAATCAACGAAGCATACCACTTGACGCGGTCAACATACCCGCCGTTGCCGGTTTCTATCATATCCGCTATTCTTTTTTTCTTTTCGCTTTCCGAAAGCTCCGGAAAAAACTCCTGCATAAACGCCGCTGCGTAACGGTCAAAAGCCGAAGTCCTGTCCTGCAGGGTTTCGTCAAAATCAAACAATACTGCCTTTATCATAATCAAGCTGCTTCTTTAACTCTTCAACATTTTTAAATAATTTTTCCGGGCGCAGATAATGGACGAGCTCAACCGTGATTTCTTTGCCGTACAAATTGCCGCTGAAGCCAAAGATATGCGTTTCGCAAAGCGGCTCTTCCACCCGCCAAGTGGGTCTGTTCCCGATATTGGTGAACGCTTTATATGAGCTGCCACCCAACAGCACGCGGCTTTCGTAAACGCCGAACCGAGGAACGATAAGCCCCTGCGGCAGATGCTGGTTGATGGTGGGAAAGCCGATGGTTCTTCCGCGGCGGTCGCCCTCTATAACAGGGGCTTCAAAGCTGAAATGGTAGCCGAGCATCTCGTTGGCGGCGTTTATTCTGCCCTCTGACACCGCGTTTCTTATTCTTGTTGAGCTTATGGGTCTGCCCTCAAAATCCTGCGCCTCAAGTATACGCACCCATACGCCGCGCGATTCAAGATATTTTCGCATATCAAGGGCTGACCATGAAGCGTTTTTGCCGAAGCGGAAATTGAAGCCGCAGAGCACGATTTTTGCCCCTAATTCACCGAGGATAATATCCTCTATAAACTGCTCGCCGGACATATTCTTGATTTTTTCAAAATCAGCGAACACGGCGTTTGGCCAACGGCGCTGAAACAGGCTTTTCTGAAGCAGCGAAAACCTGTTATTGACACAATAGATAAGCACATTGCGGGCGCCGGTTACTACGGTTTTATGCGCAAGGTGCATACCGTCAAAATCGCCGAGCGCAACAGCCTGCTCGCTTATTAATTTTTCGTTATTCTTCATCATCATTCAACATAAACACGCTTTACGGCAAGTTCTTCCCCGCGTGCCTCCCCTAAACCGAGAAATTCGCCCTCCGGCGAATAAACGCGAACGGGCAGGAGGGTTTGCGGCTTTTTTTTAAGACGCGCAAGCGCAAGTGCGCCGCCGTTTTTGAAACGCACCGCCTGCGCCGGGCTGACAACGAGCTTTTCATAGGCGGAAAGCGCGGTATCGACCGGTATGACACAAGCCTCCAGCGTGCCGGCGGCTGCCTGCTCGCCGAGCTGCGCCAGTGTTTTGCAGTCTGCAAGCGTAAAACCGCATGCTAAAGTGCGCTCCAGCGCCGTCATAACAGCGCCGCAGCCGAGCTCTCTGCCCAAATCGTCTATAAGGGTGCGAATATAAGTACCCTTAGAGCAAAGCACATCTATTTCATATTCGTTCTTTTTTTCATCGGCTGAAACAAGGCTCAGCTTTTTGATATGGACCGCGCGTGAAGGTCTTTCGGTATTTTTGCCCTGCCTTGCCAGCTCATAAAGCCTTTTGCCGCCGACGGAAACAGCGGAATACATGGGAACCGTCTGCGTTATTTTGCCCGAAAAGCCCGCTAAAGCCTTTTCTACCTGACGGGCTGTGCAGTTCACGCTGCTTTCTGTAAGCACCTTGCCCGTTATATCGAGCGTATCCGTTGTTTTCCCTAATATAAAACGGGCGCGGTAGCCTTTATCGCTTTCCGGGTAATAATCCAAAAACCGCGTGGCGCCGCCGAGCATGACCGGTAAAACGCCCGTGGCAAGAGGATCCAGCGTGCCCATATGGCCGCATTTTTTTTGCCCGGTTATTTTGCGGACAGCCGCGCAAACGGAAAACGAGGTTGCGCCCTGCTCTTTATACACACAAATAATTCCCGTCATTTAAGGAACTCCGCGCATTTTGCGATGATAAGCTTTTCAGCCTCTTCAACAGAGCAGTCAAAGCGGCACGCAGCCGCCTGCGCGTGGCCGCCGCCGCCGAAGCATTTCGCAAGCGAAGCGGCATTTACGCTTTCATAGGTGCGAATTGACGCCTTGCAGGTTTTATCCTTCTTTTCCCGGATCGTTATACCGATCTCCACGCCCTCTATCTGCCTTGTAAGAGGGGCAAGCGCCTCTGTTTCCTGTTCGTTGGAGCCCGTTTTTGCGTACATCTCCTGCGTTACCTTTATAACCGCCACTCTGTCTTCGCAAAAGAGCTTAAGCCCGTTTAAAGCAAGTCTTTCCAGATTTACATACGACTTGGTTTTTGTTTCAAACATTTTACGGTTTATCATACCGTTATCCGCGCCGAGCGTTATGAGCCGCGCCGCAAGGCTGTAGGAATGCGCCGTTGTTGAAGCATATCTGAAGCAGCCCGTATCCGTTGAGATACCTGTATAGAGGCAATCCGCGATAGCGGAATCCATCTCTGCTCCCAGCGCTTCAATAACATCATAAACAATCTCACACGCGGCAGGCGCGTCCCTTAAAAGCAGGTTTGCGGCATATTCCGTATTGGTCAAATGATGGTCTATGCACAAATCTATTTTTCCGGCGTACGCATATTGCAGACCGCCCAGCAGATTTTCTGTTGCAACATCAACGGCAACAATAAAATCCTCTTTAAAATCCTGCTGCTCCAAGCCGCTGTAAAGATAAGAATACTTTGCGGGTATCTCATCGTCATTCAGCACCCTTGCGGTTTTTCCGAGCTGCCGCAGGGCGCGCAGCAGCGCAAAGCCGCAGCCGAGTGTATCGCCGTCCGGATGGGCATGCGTCAAAATCAGAATATTGTTTTGCGCCTTAAGAATATCCGCGCACTGCTTAACATCAATTCTCATTTGAATTATCCTTTAGCTTCTCAAAAATTTCCATTCCCTTTTGAATGGAATCGTCCGCAACGAATGTCAATTCGGGCGCCTTTCTCAAATGGAGGCTGTTCCCGAGCCGGCGGCGCAGATAGCCGGACGCGCTCCTGAGCCCCGCGCAAGCCTCCTTAGCCTCGCCCACGCCGTTGATGGAGCTTATATAGACCTTCGCATAGCCGAGATCGTTCGATACCCTGACGCTTACCACGGTAAGCATTTTGCCCATTACGCGGGGGTCTTTAAGCTCTCTGATCAGCGAGATGAGCTCGCGGCGGATATCTTCCGATATCCTGTCTATTCGATAACCTGCCATGATTAATCCCTGTACTCCTCAACAATATAGCACTCAAGGATATCGCCGGGCTTGATATCATTCCAGTTTTCAAGGGATATGCCGCACTCGTAGCCGGAGGATACCTCTTTAACATCATCCTTGAAGCGCTTCAGATTTTTGATCGGCGTATCGGCAAGCTGCTTTCCGTCTCTCATGACCCTGATTTTTCCGCTGCGGCGGATTGTGCCGCTTGTGACGATGGAGCCCGCAATAGAGCCGACGGTGGAAACCGTATAGATTTCCCTTACCTCAGCCGTGCCGGTATCCACATTCCTGTACTTGACGGAGCGCATGCCGCGCATAGCGGACTCAATATCTTCTATAAGGTCATAGATGATATTATACTGCTTGACATCAATGCCGTCCCTCGCGGCGTTATCCGCGGCATCCTGCTCCACGCCTGTTGCAAAAGCAACGATAATTGCGTTTGAGGCGTTGGCGAGCATAACATCCGAATCATTTACCGCGCCTACGGCCCCGTGTATGATTTTAACTCTTACTTCATCATTCTCAATTTTAAGAAGCGACTGCTTAACAGCCTCTACAGAGCCCTGAACATCTGCTTTGATGATGATGTTGAGCTCCTTGAGCATACCCTCTTCAAGGGTGGAGAACAAGGTGTCAAGCGTAACCTTCTGATACTGCTTGAATTCCTCCTCTTTCGCCTTTTCCTTTCTCTGCTCAACAAGCTGCCTTGCAAGCTTTTCATCTGAAACGGCGTTAAATTCATCCCCGCTCATAGGCGCCTCGTCAAGGCCCATGATTTCAACAGGCACGGACGGACCGGCGCTGTTGATTTTTTTACCGTTATAATCCGTCATTGCGCGCACTCTGCCGACCGCGGTGCCTGCAACAACATAATCGCCCGAACGGAGCGTACCGTTCTGGACAAGGAAGGTTGCAATCGGGCCTCTGCCCTTGTCAAGCTTAGCCTCAATGACTACGCCCTTGGCTGCCCTGTTCGGATTCGCCTTGAGCTCGCCTATTTCGGCAACAAGCAGTATGGTTTCAAGCAGCTTATCTATGCCCATTCCGGTTTTCGCGGAAACAGGAACGCATATAACATCGCCGCCCCACTCTTCCGGAACAAGCCCCTGCTCCGTGAGCTGCTCCTTGATTCTTTCGGGATTGGCTCCCTCTTTATCCATTTTATTGATGGCAACGATAATCTGCACCTGTGCCGCCTTCGCGTGATTGATAGCCTCTACGGTCTGCGGCATAATACCGTCGTCCGCCGCAACAACAAGCACGGCAATATCCGTTGCCATCGCTCCGCGCGCGCGCATGGCGGTAAAGGCGGCGTGGCCGGGGGTATCCAGAAATGTTATCTTTTCCCCGTTTACCTCTACCTGATAAGCGCCGATCGCCTGCGTGATTCCGCCTGCCTCCGTTGAGGTTACATCCGTATGCCTTATCGCGTCAAGAATGGAGGTTTTGCCGTGGTCTACATGACCCATTACGCAAACAACGGGCGGACGGACTACTGCATTTTCGTCGTTTTCAATTTCTTCCTCTATGATCTGCTCCTCAATGGAAACCTCTACCTTCTTTTCCACCTTGGCGCCGAGCTCCGAGGCAACTATGGCGGCAGTATCAAAATCGATCACCTGATTCAGATTTGCCATAACGCCGAGCGCCATAAGCTTTTTAATGACCTCGGTAGCCGTCATGCGCAGCATGCCCGCAAGCTCGGAAACCGTGATTTCCTCCGGTATCTGGATTTTAAGCTTCTGCTTTTTGCGCTGCTCCTCAATACGGGCAAGGCGCTGCTGCTCCGTTTCTTTTTTGGAGCGGGCATGGATACCCTGCGGCTTTTTCTTTCTGTACTGCTTGGATTTCTGATTGAGCTTTTGCTTTTTCTGATAATCGCCCATGGAGGAAGCAGGCGCAATATCCTCATACTTCTGATTATATTTTTCAAGATCAACGCTGTTGAAGCGCGTATCTATCCTGCGCGCTTCGCCCTTTGTTCTTGCCTGCGGAGGCTGCTGCGCTTTTTTCTTTGCCTTTTCCTCCGCGCGCTTCGCAGCCTGCTGCGCCATT
Organism: uncultured Bacteroides sp.; assembly: GCA_964405895.1. Classification (GTDB taxonomy): domain Bacteria; phylum Bacillota; class Clostridia; order Oscillospirales; family Acutalibacteraceae; genus Eubacterium_R. The sequence continues at coordinate 6,496 of CAYOPQ010000021.1, forward strand.
TGCAGAATCGCCGCCTGGCTCTGGCGCTTTTTATCCTTGGCGGTCACGGGCTTATTCTCCTTTTCAGGCGCCTTTGCTTTTTCTTCTTTATCCGCCTGCTTACTGCTCTGCGCTTTTTGCTTTGCCTTTTCTTTTCTTTCTGCCTCTCCCGCGTCAAAATATTCTTTTAAGCTTTTGACGCTGTTTTTCTGCGTAATCATATCAAATAAAATATTGAGTTCGTTCTCTTCGAGGACTGTTGACGCTTTTTTGGCAGGGCCGCTGCAATATTCGCCCAAAAGATCAATGATTTCCTTATTGGATTTTCCGAAATCTCTGGCGACATCTGCCACCTTTACCTTAATTACCATATATCGTATTCCTCCTTGAATGCGTTTCTTATTCGTTTGCAAGTAAAATGAGCTTTTTACTGATCTCTGTATTGCACACCGCAAGGATACCGGCGTTTATGCCGCAGATACCGCCTATTTCCGCAATCGTTATTTCCGCCTCTGCTACCGGCAGCCCGCCGCCGTGCTTCTGCGCGATAATCCGCATATCCCGCTTTGCGCGCGGCGAAAGATCGCTTGCAAGTATAATTAGGCTTGCTTTTCCGGAAAATACGGCGTTTACAGCGGCGTCATGCCCCGCAATAAGGGCTCCCGCGCGCCTTGCAATACCTATCATGGAGAGCATCTTATCCTTTTGCATTTAAAATTTCCTTTTCCATATCGGAATACAGCTCATCATCTATTTTAACGGAAAACGCCCTTTCAAGCGATTTCCTTTTCTTTGCCTTTTTAAGACATTCGGGGTTATTACAGATATACGCGCCGCGGCCGTTTTTCTTGCCTGTGAGGTCGATTCCGATTTCTCCCTCGGGGCTTCTGACCACTCTGATAAGCGCTCTTTTATCAAACATTTCCCCGCAGCCTACGCATTTTCTTTTGATTTCCTTTTTAGCCTTCATTTTGATCACCCGAACCCTCATAGAAGCCGGATTCCGGTCTTATATCTATTTTCCAGCCGGTCAGCTTCGCCGCAAGGCGGACATTCTGACCCTTGTTGCCGATTGCAAGGCTGAGCTGGTCATCCGGCACCGTTGCCCGGCAGGATTTCGCCTGCTCGTCAAGAATCTCTACGGCGCACACATCTGCCGGAGCGAGCGCGGCGGAAATAAAGCCGCACACATCCTCGCTGTATTTCACAATATCTATCTTTTCGCCGTCAAGCGCGTCCACGATATTGGAAACGCGCTGACCCTTGGGACCGATGCAGGCGCCTACGGGATCGATTTCCTCATCCTTGCTGTAGACCGCTATTTTGGTTCTGGAGCCCGCTTCGCGGGAAACAGATTTAATTTCGATTGTGCCGTCATATATTTCGGGCACCTCTGTTTCAAAAAGCCTTCTTACAAGCCCGGGGTGCGTGCGGGAAATCATGATTTTAGGCCCGCGGGTGGATTCCTTTACATCCACAACGAAGATCTTGATATTCTCACCCTCGCGGAGCACCTCGCCCGGTATCTGCTCGTTTTTGGGAAGCACGGCAATTGTGCTGCCCACCTCAAGCGCTGCGCTGCCGGTAACCGGGTCAATCCGGTTTACCTTTGCGGTAATCAGCTCCTGGTTCTTGCTTTGGAATTCCTCAAGCTGTCTGTTTCTTTCCGCCTCTTTGATACCCTGGCGGATAACATGCTTTGCATTTTGGGCGATGATTCTGCCGAACTGCTTTGTTTTAAGCGGGATATCAATGGTTTTGCCCACCTTGGCGGACTTGCGTATTTTTTGCGCGTCCTCAAGCAGAATATCGGTATCCGGATCCGTTATCTCATCCACAACATTTTTTGTTACATAAACCTTGATTTTTTCCTTTTCCGGGTCTATATCGCAGTGCACGATATCTTTTCCGCCGTAATTATGCTTTGCGGCAACAACGATTCCCGCGGCGATCTTTTCAAAAAGATAATCCTGAGGAATATCCTTTTCCTCAACGAGAAGCCTGACGGCCTCAAAAAATTCCTTGCTCATTTTTCCTATCAACCTTTCTTTTATTTGTTAAAATCATCTATATCAAAATCATCCAGCTTAACAAAGGAGACTTCTTTTTTTGCCAAAGTCATTGTTTCGCCCGAATCGGTTTCAACGGTTATATTCCGGTTCTCATACGCTTTGAGCACGCCCGCGAAATCCCTGACTCCGTTTACGGGCCTTATTGTGCGCAGAAATATACGGGAACCGATATATTTATTAAAATGCCAATCCGCTTTGAGTTCTCTTTCTATTCCGGGAGAAGACACCTCTAAGGTGTACGACTGCGAAATAGGGTCCGCCTCATCAAGCGGCTTTGTGATAAGATGCGTGAAATCAACGCAGTCGTCCACGCTGACGCCTCCGTCTTTATCTATAAAAATCCTCAAGTACCAATCAGAGCCTTCTTTTTTATAGACAATATCCCATATTTCCAAGCCAAGCTCGGCTGCATACGGCTCCGCAAGCTCTTGAACCTTTTGTGCAATATTCTGCGGCAAACTATCCCTCTTTTCACGGCGGCGCGCAATAAAAGCGCCCCACAAGAATATGAGAGCGGCATTACTGCCACTCTCACCTTTCGTTTATTTCCTACGCTAATACTATAATATAACCGGATTTAAAAGTCAAGCATTATTTTATTAATAAATACCCTGGGCGAGCATAGCCTCCGCAACCTTTTCAAAGCCCGCGATATTCGCGCCCGCAACAAGATTGTAGCCGAGCCCGTATTTCTCCGCGGCGGCTACCGACTGCTTATGAATATTTATCATTGCCTGATGGAGCTTTCTGTCTACCTCCTCGGCAGACCATGAAAGGCGCTGGCTGTTTTGGCTCATTTCCAAACCCGACACGCACACGCCGCCGGCATTTACTGCCTTGGACGGCGCCACGATCATATTTTCCTGCTCCATAAGGAAATCGAGCGCGTCCGCGGTTGTGGGCATATTTGACACTTCGATATAGTATTTCACGCCGTTTGCCGCGATGGCTTTTGCGTCTTCAAGATCCACCTCGTTCTGCGTGGCGCAGGGCATAACAATATCTATATCCTTGCGGCGCCACGGGCGTTCGTTCGGAATAAACACGGCGGACGGGAATGTATCGCTGTAATCCTGTACCCTGTCCCTTCCGCTTGAACGCATTTCAAGCAGGTAATCTATTTTTTCCTGCGTACATATGCCTTCCTCATCATAAACATAGCCGCCGGGGCCGCTTATCGTTACCGGCACCGCGCCGAGCTGATTGAGCTTTTTGATTGCGCCCCACGCAACATTTCCGAAGCCGGAAACGGCAACGCGCTTGCCCTCTATGGTGTCGTGCTCGTGCTCCAATACCTCGCAAAGATAATAGACGGCGCCGAAGCCGGTTGCCTCCGGGCGGACGAGCGAACCGCCGTAGGAAATGCCCTTACCGGTGATAACGCCGTTTTCAAAGGCGTCTGTTATGCGCTTATACTGCCCGAAAAGGAAGCCGATTTCCCTTGCGCCCACGCCGATGTCCCCCGCCGGAACATCTATGCTGGGACCTATATGGCGGTAAAGCTCCGTCATAAACGCCTGGCAGAATCTCATGATCTCGTTTTTGCTTTTGCCTCTCGGGTCAAAATCCGAACCGCCCTTCGCCCCGCCCATGGGCAGACCCGTAAGCGAATTCTTAAAGGTCTGTTCAAAGCCGAGGAAATACATAATGCTGGAATTTACGCTTGGGTGAAAGCGCAGCCCGCCCTTATACGGACCTATTGAGGAATTAAACTGAACGCGGTAGCCGCGGTTGACGCGGGTTTTGCCGGCATCGTCCACCCACGCGATCCTGAATGTGATAAGGCGGTCCGGCTCCACCATGCGGGTCAGCAAATCATCCTCCACATACTCCGGGCGCTCTTCTATGACCCTTTCAAGCGAGCGGTAAACCTCTTTTACGCACTGTATGTACTCCGGCTTTGCATTATCTCTTCTTTCAACTGTTTTTATAACACTTTCGATATAAGCATTCATAAAATAAACGCCCCCTCTCATATATCTCAATTATATAGGAAACAGGGGGCATAATCTATACACATATCTTATAATTTTTATCGCCGTTAATTGTGCATTATGACGAAATTTACATATGTGAATTTTCGCTCAAGGTGCAAAATGCCTAAACATTTTTCGTTTTTTCGTGAGCCGCCGTTCAAAGCTCAAGATTTTCAAATTCCTTCCAATCTATAGGTCTGCATTTAAAATAGGTTTGCATATCCTTTTCGCCGATCTCTCTGAGCACGCGGCACGGGTTCCCGACTGCAACCACATTTGCCGGGATATCCTTTGTGACCACGCTTCCGGCGCCGATAACCGTATTATCGCCTATTGTTACGCCGGGCATGATAAGCGCGCCGCTGCCTATCCAGCAGTTTTTGCCTATATGCACTGTGGCGTTATACTGTATACCGTGCCTGCGCAGGCTCGGCGCAACGGGGTGCCCCGCCGTAGCAACGGTAACATTCGGGGCAAACATCGTGCAGTCGCCCACATAGATATGCGTGTCATCGACAAGCGTAAGGTGAAAATTGGCATAAACATGACTGCCGAAATGGACATGGCGCCCGCCCCAATTTGCATAAAACGGAGGCTCGATATAGCAGCCCTCCCCTATCTCGGCAAACATCGCTTTAAGCAGCGTCTGCCTTTTATCCAGCTCCGACGGGCGCGTTGCGTTGAAATCATATAATTTTTCAAGGCACTGTAATTGAAGCTGCATAATATCCGCGTCATCCGGCCGATATAAAACGCCGGAATGCAGTTTTTCGTTGATATCCATTTAGTTACCCTTTTCTATGCTGATCCTGTCAAACACCTCAAGAAGGTCGTCAACGCGGGCGTTGTCCTTTTCCGCGTCCTTAATATCCATAACGGCAGAGCCCTCGTGCATCATAACGAGGCGCGTGCCGTATTCAACCGCAAAGCGAAGATTATGCGTTACCATAAGCGTTGTGATTTTGTGCTTTTTAACAAGGCTGTCCGTAAGCTCCATAACGGTTTCCGACGATTTGGGGTCCAGCGCGGCGATATGCTCGTCAAGTATCAGCAGCTCAATATCCGTCATATTCGCTATAATCAGCGCAAGCGCCTGCCTTTGCCCGCCGGAAAGCGTGCCGACCTGCACGCCGAGCCTGTTTTCAAGGCCGAGATTGCAATGCTCAAGCAGGGAGCGGTAATAATCGATACGCTTCTTATTTACGCACCTGCCAAGCCCGTAGACTTTATTCTTATTATCCGCAAGCGCCATGTTTTCAAGGATTGTGAGATCCGGGCAGGTACCCGTTTTGGGATCCTGGAACACCCTGCCGATGATTTTGGCTCTTTTATATTCGGAAACGGAAGTGATGTCCTTCCCGTTAAACAATATTTTCCCCTCATCCGGCGAAAGCGAGCCGCATATGAGATTGAGCAGGGTGGTTTTACCGCTGCCGTTTGAGCCGATGACCGAAACGAATTCGCCCTTCTCAACCTTGAAGTTGAACCCGTCAAAAATCGTTGATTCATCCACCGTGCCGGCGTTGAAGCGTTTTGTGATATTAAGGAGTTCAAGCATTTTGAGCCCTCCTTTTGGTTTTTTTGCCCATACGGCTGAAAAGTATGGCGGCGATAAACAGCACAGCCATAAGCAGCCTGTTATAATCGCTCGGCAAGCCTATCTCAACGGCAATCTGCAGGCAGGCTCTGTAGCATATCGTGCCGAGAATAACCATTGTTGTCGCTTTCATAAACCTGATCTTTTTGAACAGCGCCAGACCGATGATAACGCTTGAAAGCCCGCACACCACCATGCCTACGCCCATCTGCGTATTGGCGGTTTCATTGCTCTGGGCAATAACGGCGCCGCTGACGGCGGCAAGACCGTTTGCAAGCGCGAGGCCGAGTATTTTTGACGCACCCGGATTTTTTGCGAGCATAACAACATACTGCTGATTGGAGCCCGTAGCGCGCAGAAGCATGCCCGATTTGGTTTTCAGGTAAAGGTCAATCATGATTTTAAGAATGATTACGAAAATAAACAGCACGATCAGCTTTCTTACCGTTACGCCGTTTATGCTTTGCGGCAGCAGATCCGCCGCGCCGGCGGTGAACACGGTATCCTTACCGAAGACGGAGACGATGGACTGCCCTCCCGTGCCGAGCTTGATAAGGACTAAATTGGCAGTCAGCAGCGCCGTATAAACAAGTATGCCCGACAGCAGCGGCTGCAATTTGAGCTTAACATGCAGAATCCCCGTGAGACATCCCGCGGCAAGACCGCAGGCGAACGAGGCGAGCAGGCTTATCCACGGGTCAACGCCCTGATAGATCAGTATGCAAGACACGATTCCGCCGAGCGGCATTGTGCCGTCTACAGAGAGGTCGGGAAAATCGAGTATAGAGTATGACAGATAGACGCCGAGCGCAAGGATTGCGTATTTAAAGCCTTCCTCCAGCACGACCTTAATAATATTAACCGTTTCCATTTCATCACTTCCGTTAAAATGCCGCAATAGCTGAAAATATTATATAAATTATACCAAAAAAAAGGCGGATATTCAATAGAAATATTTCATCAAAAAAGCGCAGCGGCAAGCTTTACGGCGCCTCGTGAATAAAGGCTCACGAGTTATGACCGTATTTTTTGGTATTTTCCATAAAAATCCATATAATCCGCCGCAGGGCGCACCGCGCAATACACAACAGTTTTATTGTGTAAACCGTAAAAAAATTTTTACTATTTTTTACACGCCGCACCAAATGAAACAGGAAGAACATATTGCTTTTGCAAAAACCTTCCTTTATAATGAAAACAGAAAGTTTCAGAGGTGATGACATGAAAAAAAGTATAAAAATTTTAGCCGCCGCTATGGCGCTTATATTTTTTTCGCTTTGCCTTACGGGCTGCGGCGCGGGAAGCACGGACGCCGTGATCATGGCGCTTGACGGAGACGCGTATGATTTTGACGACAGCAACGGCGTATCCGTGCACGACCCTTCGATTTTTAAGGCGCAGGACGGCACCTATTACATTACGGGCTCTCACATTGCGTCTGCAAAGAGCACGGATTTGATAAACTGGAGCACCATATCATCCGGCGTATATGACAGCAACACAACGCTTGTTGCGGACGGCTCCACCCTGCGAGAAAGCTTTGCGGAAGCCTTTGCATGGTGCGACGGCGCACAGCGGCTTTGGGACAGAAGCGAGGACGAATGGGAAACAAATGTTTGGGCTTCTGACATTATATACAACGAAGCCATGGGCAAATACTGCTATTATGCCTGCGCCTCCGTATGGGGCACCACGGTATCGGTGATCTGGCTGGCTGTTTCGGACAGCCCGGAGGGTACATTTGAATTTGTGGACACATTGGTTTACAGCGGCTTCAGCAGCAGGACAACAATTTTCGGCAATCCAAAAAACCAGCTTCATTATTCCTTTACAAATATAGGCGAGCTTATAGAAAACGGCACCTTTACCGAGGAAGAAGTGGAGAATATGGACTGGTTTGACGAGGACGGCAATTACGACTGCACCTACGGTCAATATCCGAACGCCATTGACCCTGCGGCTTTTTATGACGAGGACGGCAATCTCTGGCTTGCCTACGGCTCATACAGCGGCGGAATCTATGTAATGCCGCTTGTTGAGGAAACAGGCCTGCCGGATTACGAGGAAATGCGCGATACGGACGGCTATGACATCTATTTCGGCAAGCAGATAACCTGCACCAATGAGGAGACGGACGGTACCGGCGAGGGCTCATTTATCGTTTATGATTCGGAGACCGGATATTACTATCTGTTTCTGAGCTACGGCGGGCTCGGCGCGCTGGACGGATATAATATAAGGGAATACAGAAGCGAGAATCCGGACGGACCTTATTATGACGCGGCGGGCAACTGCGCTACGGACATGAGCAACACGGGCACCAAGCTAATCGGAAACTACCAATTCTCGTTTAATGACACCGCCATACTGTCGCCGGGGCACTCGTCCTGCCTGATTGACGACGACGGCAGTATCTACCAGGTATATCACCAGCGTTACAACGACGGCGAAGGTTCGTTCTTCAATGTTCAGGTGCATCAGATGCTGCGAACGGCAGACGGCTGGCTCACCATGCTTCCCCTGTCCTACGAAGGCGAAACGGCTGACGAGGTAAGCTATTCCGATATAGCGGGCAGCTATGAGGCAATCTTCTTTTCAGACAGCACAAAAACGGCGGAGGACTGGGACAGTGTTGACAGCGCGATAGAAACGACTCTGACGGCGTCTATAGACAGCGACGGCAATATAAGCGTTGACGGGCTTGAAGGGCAGATCATCTTAGATGACGGAAGCTATACCTTCACACTTGAGCTGGACGGCGAAACCTTCAGCGGCGTATTCTGCGAGGCGGAGCTGGACGGCGAAACAGTAATGACGCTTTCGGCGATTTCGGACAAAAACAGAACGCTTTGGGCAGTCGCCGAATAACGGAATACAACAACATAAAAGCACGCCTTTACCGGCTTGTTCCCGGTAAAAGCGTGCTTTTCATTTTAACCTGATTGCTTGGCGGCGTTATTCATATTCTTTTTTGAGCATATCCAAAAAAATCTGCGCCGCCGGTGAAAACACCTGATATTTTTTCCAAACCACATTGAGCCCGGATTCCAGACTCGGCGCAAGCGGGCGGAAGCAAAGGCTGCTGCTTTCGGAGGTATCAACAAGCTTATCCAGCGTTACCGCGCAGCCTATCCCCTCTTTCACCATAATAGCGGCATTGTAAATCAAATTATATGTTGCAACAATATCCAGCTTTTCGTAATCGGCGCCGAACCACTGAACAAAGCTGTTTGACGAGCCGCTCGGCTCTACAACCTGGCGCGAGCAGATCAGCGGCACGCCTATAAGCTCCTCCTTGCTGACGGCGCTTTTTTCCGCAAGCGGGCAGTCGCGCCGCATAACGACGCCCCAAACATCTTTTGAAGGCAGGCTGAGATAATCGTATTTGGATATATCGGCAGGCTGAATCAGTATACCGAAATCGAGCAAGCCGTTGTCAAGCCGTTCGGTTACATCCCGGGCGTTGCCGCTGTGCATATGATAATGTATATCGGGATAAATTTTGCGCAGCTTATTGATGATCCCCGCGATTCCGCTTATCGCCTGCGTTTCACCGCCGCCGATATAAACATCGCCGCCTACCACATGTTCCATTGAGACAAATTCCTGCTCGGTTTTATCCACCAAGGAAATGATTTCTTCGGCGCGTTTTCTGAACAGCATGCCGTACTGGGTGAGATGCACACGGTGGCTCCCCCGCACCAGAAGCTGCTGCCCCAATTCATCCTCCAGGTCATGTATCTGCCTTGAGAGAGTGGGCTGCGTTAAATGAAGATAGTTTGCCGCGGCAGTTATACTGCCCTCTCTTGCAACGGCAAGAAAATAGCGCAAAACGCGGATTTCCATAAAATTCCCCCTTTATATCTATCATTTATTATACACCATTATCTTATGCGTGTAAAGCATATCACCAAATAGAAACAAAGTATTTGCTATTTCAGGCGTTCAAGATTAAAATAAGGACAGAGGAGGCGGCAGAGCATGAATATAACGGGTGACAGAAGCTTCAGAATAAAAAGGAACCTTGCGGACGCAGGCTTTTATGAAGCGGAAATAGCCGATTTTCTGGAGCTTGACAAAAAACGGCGCCGAAAAGAGCTTTACGCAATGCTCAGCCGCCGCAAAGCGCTGCTTTTAAACGAGCTGCACGAAAATCAATATAAAATAGACTGCCTTGACCACTTGATTTATACAATGATGGAAGAGGACAAACAGAAAACGGAGGAACAAGTATGAACGACAAGCTTATTTTAACAGAGGAATGGGATAAGACATTCCCGAAAAGCGAAAAGGTAAACCACAAAAAGGTGACCTTTCACAACCGTTACGGCATAACCCTTGCCGCGGACCTTTACGAGCCTGTAAACGCTGCCGGAAAGCTTGCCGCCATAGCCGTTTGCGGCCCGTTCGGCGCAGTCAAGGAGCAGGCGGCGGGGCTGTATGCGCAGACCATGGCGGAGCGCGGCTTTTTGACGATGGCTTTTGACCCTTCCTTTACGGGAGAAAGCGGCGGAGAGCCGAGATACATGGCGTCCCCCGATATCAATACCGAGGATTTCCAGGCTGCCGTTGATTTTTTGAGCGTTCAGGACAATGCAGACGCAGACAAAATCGGGATCATCGGCATCTGCGGCTGGGGCGGTATAGCGCTCAACGCCGCCGCTTTGGACACCCGTATAAAGGCAACAGCGGCTTCTACCATGTACGATATGACGCGCGTTAACGCAAAGGGATATTTTGACGCAGAAGACAGCGAAAATGCCCGCCATGAAAAGCGCGAGGCGCTCAGCGCGCAGAGAACCGCGGATTACAAAAGCGGCACCTATGCCCTCGGCGGCGGCGTGGTTGACCCGCTGCCGGACGACGCACCGTTTTTTGTTAAAGATTACTATGATTATTACAAAACCGCGCGCGGATATCACAAGCGTTCGCTGAATTCAAACGGCGGCTGGAATGTTACCGGCTGTATTTCCTTTATGAACCAGCCTATTTTGCAGTACAGCAACGAGATTCGCAGCGCTGTGCTTATCATGCACGGTGAAAAGGCGCATTCCTGCTATTTCAGCAAGGACGCCTATGCGGCAATGATCAAGGATAATCCGTATAAAGACAACAAGGAGCTTCTGATCATTCCCGGAGCGGTTCACACAGACCTTTATGACAAAACCGATATCATTCCGTTTGACAAAATGGAGGATTTCTTCAGCAAGGCGCTGAAATAAGGATTTCATAATGGGAAAAGCAACAAAAGCGATGAAAGCCGCGTTGGCTTTCGTCTGCGCAATACTGCTTGCCGCTTCGTTTGCGGCATGCGGCGCAGACAGCACGGAAAGCACGCAAGGAGAAACGCAGACGGCGGCAGACACAGAGGCGGCTTCGGGGAACAGCGAAAGCACGGAAACAACAGAAAACGAAACCGAGCAGGATACGCAGGGCGATACGGAGGATACGGATATGACCGAAATCAAGATAACCGCGGGCGGAAAAACCTTTTATGCGGCGCTTTACGACACGCAGGCGGCGCGGGAATTTGCCGAAATGCTGCCGATCACCGTTGATATGAGCGAGCTGCACGGCAATGAAAAATACTATTACATGCAGGAATCGCTCACCGCGGACGCAAGCAGACCCGGTACGATCAGCACAGGCGACCTGATGCTTTACGGCACGGACTGCCTTGTACTGTTTTACGAGGATTTCAGCACCTCCTACGCATATACGCCGCTCGGGCGGATTGATGACGCAGAGGGGCTTGCGCAGGCGCTGGGGAGCGGCAGCGTGCGGGTGACCTTTGAGCTTGTATAATGACAGACTGCAAATAAGGTCTGAGCGGGGCGGTACGAAAGCCCCGCTTTTTTAGTTGTATTTAAACTGTACTTAAAATTTACATTGCCGGATTTATATGCTATAATCCATAAAGTAAGTGTACGAAAAGGGCGGTGAGGCTGTGAAAAAAATAGTTTTAGGCATACTTGCGCATGTGGATTCGGGCAAAACAACACTTTCGGAGGCTATGCTTTACCGCTGCAAGAGCATAAAAAAGCTTGGCAGAGTGGATAAGGGGGATTCCTTTCTTGACACCTTTTCTCTTGAAAGAAGGCGCGGCATAACCATTTTTTCAAAGCAGGCTGTGCTCAACCGAGGCGGCGCCGAATTCACGCTGCTTGACACGCCCGGACATACGGATTTTTCCGCGGAAACGGAGCGCACGCTCCAGGTGCTTGATTACGCTGTTTTGGTCATCAGCGCAACACACGGCGTTCAAAGCCATACGGTAACGCTTTGGAGGCTGCTGGCGAAATACAATATCCCGTGCTTTATCTTTGTAAACAAAATGGACCTTGACGGCGCGGATAAAGCATTTATCCTTGCGCACCTCAAGGAAAAGCTGAGCGACGGCTGCGTCGATTTTTCCGACCGCGAGAGCGGGGATTTTTTTGAAGAGCTTGCCGTTTGCGACGAAAAGCTTATGAATATCTATTATGAACGCGATGAAATCGAAAAGCCCGATATTATCAAGGCAATAAAACGCAGGGCTGTGTTTCCGTGCATGTTCGGCTCCGCGCTGAAGCTGGACGGCATTGACGAATTTTTGGACGCCGTTGCCGAATACACGCAAATGCCGGAATACGGGAACGCTTTTGCCGCGCGTGTTTTTAAAATATCCGAGGACAAGGGGCAGCGGCTTACCCACATTAAAATAACCGGCGGGAGCATAAGGGTAAGAGATATACTCAGCAGTGAAAAGAATAAAAGCGGGGAAAAGATAAATCAGATCAGATTATATTCGGGAGAAAAATTCACTACGCTTGAGGAGGCGGCTGCCGGCACGGTCTGCGCGGTAACGGGGATTACCTTTGCCGCTCCCGGAGACGGTCTGGGCGCCGAAGCAAGCGCCGCGCCGCCGATGCTTCAGCCTGTTTTTACATACGGGCTGATCTTACCGGCGGGCATTGACGCGCACACTGCGCTTGAAAAGATGCGTATTCTTGAGGCGGAGGACCCGCAGCTCAAAGTGGATTGGAACCGCCGTTACAATGAGATACAGGTGCAGCTGATGGGAGATATTCAGCTGGAAATCCTGCGGGATGTTATTGAACAGCGGTTTGGCTTTCGCGTTGAATTTTCAAACGGCAGAATCATCTATAAGGAAACCATTAATAATACGGTGGAGGGCGTAGGGCACTTTGAGCCGCTGCGCCACTACGCGGAGGTGCACCTGATACTGAAGCCCGGCAAAAGGAACAGCTCTGTTGTATTCAAGAATGAATGTAAAGAGGACATACTGAATAAAAACTGGCAGCGGCTGATTATGACGCATCTGTATGAAAAAACGCACATAGGCGTGCTGACCGGCTCCCCGATTACGGATATAGAGATAACGCTTGCAAGCGGGCGCGCGCACGAAAAGCATACCGAGGGCGGCGACTTCAGGCAGGCTACCTACAGAGCCGTAAGGCAGGGGCTGCGCTCGGCGGAATCCGTTTTGCTGGAGCCCGTTTATGAATTCACGCTTGAGCTTCCGAGTGAAAACGCAGGAAGGGCAATGAATGATATACAGCATATGCACGGCACCTTTTCGGCTCCTGAAACGGCAGGCGGCACTACTGTAATAAAGGGCAGCGCCCCTGTTTCAACCATGCACGGCTATGCGCGCGAGGTTATGCAGTACACACACGGCAACGGCAGACTTCAGTGCGCTTTCAAAGGATATGAGCCGTGCCACAACGCCGGCGAGGTTATTGAGGAAATGGGCTATGACTGCGACGCGGATACGGAAAACCCCTGTGATTCCGTGTTTTGCAGCCACGGCGCGGGATACACCGTGAAATGGAACGAGGTAGCAAGCCACATGCACCTGCCGAGCGCGCTGGCAAAGCCCAAAAACGAATATGCCGAAGCCGCCGCGGCAAGGCTTTATTCGGCACGCGGCAGCAAGGATCTTTTTGCGCTTGACAAAGAGCTTATGCAGATATTTGAGCAGACCTACGGACCTGTTAAAAGCCGTGCAAACGACACAAGCAGGAAGCATTTTACATTTACGGAAAGCACCGATGCCAAAAAATACAAATCAAAAAACGCGCCGCGGTATGACGGCACGGAATATCTGCTGGTTGACGGATATAATGTTATATTTTCGTGGGACAGGCTCAAGGCGCTTGCCAAGGATAATATTGACGGCGCGAGGAACGCGCTCATAAATATCCTCTGCAATTACCGGGGCTATAAAAAGTGCAGGCTGATACTTGTTTTTGACGCCTACAAAGTAAAGGGCGCGACACGCGAGGTTGAAAAGGAAAACGGCATTACCATCGTTTATACGAAGGAAGCCGAAACGGCGGATATGTATATAGAAAAAGCTTCCTACAAACTGGCAAAGAGCAACAGGGTGCGCGTTGTTACCTCTGACGCGCTTGAACAGCTTATCATACTCGGCAACGGCGCTCTGCGTGTTTCAAGCCGGGAATTTGAATTTGAGGTTGCGCAGGCCGAGGAGGAAATCAGAAATATAATAAACAATAATT
>CAYOPQ010000021.1:20744-24163 GCA_964405895.1 uncultured Bacteroides sp.
TAAAAAAGACTGCCGAGAAATCGTTTCGGATTCCTCAGCAGCTTTTTTTATACAAATTCAATTTTCAAACATATCTGCGCAGGTTTTCAAGTGCTTGGTTATCTCAAGATGCTGGGGGCAGACCCTTTCGCACTGCCGGCAGGCAATACAGTCGGACGCTTTGCCGGCGCCGTCCACGGCTGTTTTATATGCCGCAGCCGCTTCCGCCGCAAGACCGTTTTCAAGTTGTTTATTTGCGGCTGAAAAAATATCCGGAATTCTAATCTTTTCAGGGCACCCCTCTGTGCAGTAGTGACAGGCGGTGCAGGGAATAGCGGCAGATTTGCTCATTATTTTCTGCGCCTGCTGTATGATTTTCTGTTCCTCATCATTCAGCGGCTCAAAATTTTCCATATAGGAAAGATTATCCTGCATCTGGGCAATATCGGACATACCTGAAAGAACGGTTAAAACACCGGGCAGCGACGCGGCAAAGCGTATACCCCACGAAGCGCAGGACATATCCGGATGATAATCCTTAAACAGCTTTTCCACCTCTGCCTGGGGCGCCGCAAGCGCGCCGCCTTTAACAGGCTCCATAATCACGATTTGCTTGCCGTGCTTTCTTGCCACTTCGTAATTCGCGCGTGACATGACCTTTGGATTTTCCCAGTCCGCATAATTGATCTGGAGCTGAACAAAATCCACCTCCGGGTGCATGGTCAAGAGCTTATCTAAAAGCTCCGGACCCGAATGGAAGGAAAAGCCGATATTTTTGAGAACTCCCTCCTGTTTCTTTTGCAGAATAAAATCCCAAAGGCCGTATCTTTCATACTTTTCATAATTATCATCTGTAACAGCATGAAGCAGATAATAATCAAAATACTCCGCGCCCGTGCGCGAAAGGCTTATTTCAAGCTGCCCTTGTGCAGATTTTTTTGACTTTTCATCATTTACATTCAGCTTTGTTGCAAGCGTATAGGTATCTCGGCGGTGCCTTGACACAAGCGCTTTTTTCGCAACGGCTTCTGAGCCCTGATAAACATATGCGGTATCAAAATATGTAAAGCCGCGTTCAATAAAAGCATCTACCATATACTTTACCTGCTCCAGATCAAAGGCTTCTCCTTTTTTCGGCAGGCGCATTAACCCGAACCCCAGTTTTTTCATATTAACTCTCCCTAATTTTTTATATCAAAAAATAATGACTGAATGGATATGCCTTTAATATTATACATCATTAAAGAACTTATGGCAATAAAAAAGCGACGCACTTTTACGGTAAAATTCTGCTGTTTAATGGAATTAATTGCGGTTTTTTGTATTGCCCGCCGCCGTTTCTTATGCTAATATTTAGGTACAAGTACGATTCAAAAATTCTGAGAGGGGGATTTTAGATGAAATTGCTTAAAAACATTGCGAGAAGGATAAATTCGCGCACCGGAGCGTTTATATTTTTTGCGCTTGCCTCAGCCGCGTTTGCTTTCTTTTACAGCAGCGACTGGGCTTACAGCTGGATCGCCGAGCTCTACCCGATGGGCAGCGGCTTTATAACGCTGATACTGTGCCTGACGGGCGTGTGCGCGGGCGTATCGCTTATTATGCTTATCTTAAACGCTTTCAAAGCCGGTGGAAAAGCTGTGAAGGCGTTCGGCGTTTTACATATAATTTGCGCCGTTATAAGCATGATTACATTCATATACACCTTTGTTTTGCTTTTCGGCTTAGACAAGGGCTTTTCCTCAGAAGGATTTTCAACCGGCTTCAGCAGCCTGCTTCCGAATATCGGCTATCTCGGCACCGCGCTTGCAACGGCGCTTGTTATAGCCGTTGCGCAGGCGCCTAAGAAAGCGGCGAAGGCGGTTGTAGCCTGCGTCGTCATAGCGGCTGTTACCTTGAGTCCCGCGGCGTTTTCGGGAATCGGAGGCGCAACCGCGGATGCACTGCCGCAGATAACGCTTGAATCAGAGGACCTGACTGAGGGCGCTTCCATCACCTACGAAAGCCTTAAAAAGGGAGAAAAGGCAGACGCGGCAAATATGCTGACCGATGGCGATAACTGCTGGACGGCACAGGACCTGGACGGCCTGCCTGAGGACGGATACCCCGACATAACCGGCAGCTATGCTGAAATACAGCTGGACGGCGAAAAGACCTTTAACACGGCTATAATTGAGGAAGTCGGCAACGAGGCTCAGTATTTCAGGCTGAAAGCGCTTGTTGACGGCGAATGGGTGCTGCTTTACCAAAGCGAAAAGATTCAGCAGCAGCGCCTTTGCAGCTTTGACGCTGTTACAACGGACTGCATACGCCTATATATAGACAAATTCAGGAGCACGGACACGCCCGTGAAAATCAAATCCATACAACTATACAATGAACCGAAGCGCGACGCGGGCGATTTTGAAGTGACGGCGTACCAGCGGCTTGACAGCGATGTTCCCACCGAGATTTTGGCGCGCGGCGACGAATATGTGGCGGAATACGCCCGTTTTTACGATGTTTACAGCACCGTAATTATATTCGGAGCTGTGCACTGGGATGAGAACGGAAACATGGGCTTCGGCGACGGCGGTGAGGAGCAGTTTGCGCGCGAGATAGAAGCACTTAAGGAGATTATTTCGCGCCGTTCCGACAAGGACCACGAGGTTAAGCTTGTTATAACCGCGCTTGCGGACGGAACATGGGGCGACGATCACAACGGCGTTAACGCATACATGGCGGAATACTGGGAAAGCATCGCGGACAAGATTGCGCAGTTCACCGCGGAATACGGCTTTGACGGCGTGGACATTGACTGGGAATACCCGCAAACTGCGGCGGACTGGGAATGCTATGACAATTTTATTGCCCGGCTTGACGATCAGCTTCACCAAACCGACCCGGACGCTATACTGACGGCGGCGCTCTCCTCCTCCGCGCTCGGAATGAGTGAGGAAACCCTGGACAGGCTTGACCAAATACAGTTTATGGCCTATGACGGGAATGATGAGGACGGCTACCAGAGCTCGCTTCAGCAGGCTCAGGAGGGGCTTCAGGAATTTATTGACAACGGCGCTGACATCAGCAAGATAAATATAGGCATAGCCACATACGGCAGACCCGTTGACCTTGCCTCTTACTGGGCGACTTGGCGTGACCTTGACGAGGCGAATTATTGGGACAACAAATATTACAATGTGCACGATCTTGACCAGGTATACGAGGGCACCTTCTGCTCGCCCGCCCTTGCCGGGGACAAAACGGCATACGCCTTGTTTGCCGGCTGCGGCGGCGTTATGGTGTTCAGAGTCGGGTGCGACAAAACTATGGACGACCCAAACAGCGTTGCCTGCGGAATTGAAAACGCGCTGAACAGATATTTCACGGAATGGTAACGCGGCGCGGCGGCAATCATTTATATTTGCAAAGCAAACCCCTGAGCAAGCGGGCTCAGGGGT
>CAYOPQ010000022.1:0-23084 GCA_964405895.1 uncultured Bacteroides sp.
GCGCCATGTATGTGCTGAAAAAGTTGCGAGGCGTGAATGCGGTTCAAACGCTTTCACGGCTGAATCGTATCTGCCCGCCTTACGACAAAAAGACCTTTATACTGGATTTTGTGAACACATATGAAGAAATAAAAAATGCCTTTGCGCCATACTATACCACTACACTGCTGTCAAACTCGGTAACGCCCGGTGCCATCTATGACTTGGAGGCAAAAATCGATTCCTATGTGCTGTTTGATCCAGCGGATATTGACAGCGCAAACGAGATTCTTTACGCAGAAAAGGTGACCGCTAAGCAGAAGCAGAGATTAACCTTCTTTCTGCAAAAAAGCAAAAAGCTGCTGGATTACTATGAATATGAGGAACAGCGGGAGGCTGTGTCTGCTATGCGCAGCTTTGTTCGCTATTACGAATTTCTCTTGCAAGTGTCCTGTTTTGAAGATCATGATTTACATAAGAAGTATAATTTCATTTCATATTTGCTGGCGTATATAAATATAAAACATCCTGGAGCAGGTTTTAACCTTGACGGCAAAATTAAAGCTTCAAATTTTGTACAGAAAAAAGGAGAAGAACATATTTCTCCAAAACTTGTGGCAAAGCCAGTTGTGAAACTGCCTACGGCAGAACACTTCGGTTTGACAGAGGATAAGGAGCAAAGGCTGTCAGAGATTATTGATGAAATCAACAGTCGCACCGGGAAGACATACGATAATGATGTCGTAGTGAAAGCGATGCTCCAAATTCGTGATATTCTGATGAAGTCGGAGCGGCTCAAAACAAGTGCCAAGAACAATACGGAGAAGGATTTCGAATTCTCCTATTTTGATGACATTGACGATGCACTCATCGAAGGACTTTCGCAGAACCAGGATTTCTTTTCTCTACTTCTGTCCAATGATGAGATGAAACGACAAGTGTTGGGGATCTTTGCGGAAGAAATTTACAAGAGTTTGCGTAACGCATAAGAGGGGCGAAAATATGTTTGACCATTTTCGCTTGAAGGAAGTACTGTCTCGGTATAAGCAGAACTAACAAAAATGCATGGTTTAACGCAAAAGCTCTACTTGTTATTATTCTTGCTTCTACAAATCTTTTATCTATGCGCCATTGCTGCTAAAAAACTATCGCGTGGCAAAACGCATTATTTGATACTCCGCAATAAGGTGAATATATTTTTAAAATATGATCTTCGTTTCATTGCCAATTTGTATCGTGTTTATCTTTGCTGTAAGGAAGTAAGTTTTTGCTTTCGGTTTCAAGAAGTGCCAACATTTCATCTTTAGATATTTTGCCCTGTTTGTAATCGCTGATCTTCGGCTCGAAAATATTCAGCCAGTCATAGTAATCGTCAAAGAAATCGTATTCATAAAGCTTTGCTCTATGGTTCATTAGGGCTTGAAAAGCGTCTTGGAATAGATCTTTACGCGGACGATGTTGATATTACAAAGATTCCGAAGATCATTGAACACGGCTCCGCTTATTATCTTTTAGAATTACCGGTTAATAAAAGTCATAACCAAATTCTTTTAACGAGCATAGCACAGTGTAATAAATTGTACAGCGCTATTAAAAAATTTGACAACAGCACCGGATGTAATATAATTAAAATACAAGCAGCTCATACGGCGAAAGCCATATGAAATAAAATAGTCGGTGGGGTTGTAATAAATTCAACCTCAAATTTCTTGGACCTCGCCAAAGCAATCGTAATCATTTTGCGAACGAACCTTGAGATTGACAGATGTGGTACTGTTTCGACTATGCCGCATTACTTCCTTTCATTGACGGAAAGGTAAGGATTGGGAAAAACCACAATTGAATATGGTGATGGAAAAGTCCGAATTGAAGTAACCGATGAGGTTGCCGAGTTTCTTGAGAATGACAGAAAGCGTCAGCAGGCGCAGGACCGTAGCGACCGGCGGCACCTTAGTAAAGGGAATTTTGAAAGGGACCGTGTTGAATCGCAGCGGACGCCTGCCTTCAGAGATGACACCTTTTTAAAAGTAGTTCACAAGATGGATTTGGACAAACTGAGGTTTTGTTTGTGTTTGCTCAGCGAGTCCGAACGGATGCTTATCGGGCTGTATTATTTTGAGAATTACAGTATGGAAAAGCTCGGGAAGCTTTTCGGCATCAGCAAAACGGCTGTTTCAAAACGGCATAAAAACATCATCAAAAAACTTGGGAAACTTATGGAAACATGAGTTTCCTTTTCTTTTTTTAAACAATTTTTAATAAACAGGTTTACAAAACGGTTTGAACTGTCCTTCCAAATAGAGGGGTAAGGCAGAGCATAGATCCCGCAGTTATTTTGGTCTGATGTTTTTCTGCTTTACCCGTTTTTATTTTGTTTCCGGAATGCACTTGGAAATGTCTTTTGGAAAATACAGTTCAAAAAAGGAAGGAGGATTAAGATGGTAAAAATTGAACCGATTGACAGTGAAACCTTGGTGGATATGAATTTGCCGAGAAATATTTTCAGCGTTGACGGATTAATAGTTCAGGGTGTGACGATACTTGCCGGTCCGCCGAAGATAGGTAAATCATGGCTGGTTCTGGACATCTGTATGTGTGTTGCGAAAGGCGAACCTTTATGGGGAATGGAAACAACGCAGGGCAAAGTGCTCTATCTCTGTCTTGAGGATAATTACTCCAGAATACAGTCCAGGGTGAATGACATTACGGCAGAGCCGTCCTGCGCGCTTGAAGTCAGCGTTACGGCTCCGACACTGAGCAACGGACTGATTGAACAGCTTGAAAATTACTGCAAAGAGAATCAGAACATTCGCTTAATCGCGATAGACACTTTGCAGATGGTGCGCGACAACAATGCAGAGTTATCCTACGGCAGCGATTACGGTGATATTGAAAAGTTCAAAACGCTTGCGGACGAGTTCGGCATTTCGATCATACTTGTTCACCACCTTAGAAAGCAGGGCGCAAGCGACCCGCACGCAATGATTTCGGGAACAACCGGGTTGACAGGCGCCGCCGACTCGTCTTTGGTATTCAGAAAAGACGAACACAAAGAAAGCGTGAACATACTCTACTGCCGCGGTCGTTCGATACAGGAAAGAAGTCTTAAACTAAAATTCAACCGTGAGAGCTGCCGGTGGGAATTGATAAGCGACAGTCTGGACGAGCCTGTTCCTTTTCTCACCGCTGAGATGACTACGCTTATAAAATTTATGGAAAAGCATCTCGTGTTCCGAGGCGGCAACACCGAACTTGTTGAAGCAATCAACAAAGAATTCTCGGAATTCAATACTACGCCGCAGAAGCTGAAACAGCAGATGATAAAGTTCCGGTACTTGCTTGAGGACTACGGTGTTTACTTTTCAAGCGGCAGAAGCAACGGCAAAAGAACAGTTGAAATTTCTTTCAGTGTTTTAAATAGTGACACCTGTGACACCTTTAACACGGCGGTGTGAACAAGGTGTTCCTGCCGTTCCCGGCGGCACTGTCCGCCCTGTTTGGCGAAGTTGAGAAAAAGACGGGAAAACACCCGAAAGCAACAAAACAAGCCGGATTTCGGGCAGAAAAAAGAGGCGAAAACAGGTGAAAAACAGCAGTCGATAACCAAGCAGGATAAAGGAGTATGCCGCCAGAGGCGCCAAACTCCGAAAAACACCGCAACGGCAACGCCGTGCGGGATTTCAAAAGGGATGTCAAAACGAAAAATTTGCGAAATTCACGGCATATACATGTATGCCATGTATCTTGTAACCCCACGCGGTTAAGCCAAAAACATAATTTTTTAAGTATGCCGAAAGGTATACCATGGGAGGTGAAAGTATGAAAAAGGATAATATAAAGAGAATCGCCATAACCGCTGATGAAAAGACGCTTGAATTGTGCGACTTGATGTTAAAAGATGGCGAGGCAAGGAACAGAAGCAGACTGATCTGCAAAGCAGTCAAATACTACTATGCGTATCTGAACCGTGAGCAGAACACGGAATATCTGACAGAGGTCAGCAAAGATGTTTTCGACAAAAGGCTGAACACAACGGAGAAAAGAATATCAACTTCCATATTCAAACTCGCCGTTGAGATGGCGTCACTGATGAATGTGCTTGCCGGCGCATTTGAACTTGATGACGAAAAAGTTCGCAGGATGAAGCACAGAGTTATCAGAGAAGTAAAAGAACTCAACGGCCGGATCAACCTTGAAGACATTATCCGTTATCAAAACGGCGAAGATTGATTACAACAGAAATCAAATGCCCTGCCGGGAAACGGCGGGGCGGAAAGGATAATTATATGACAAATAAACACAAAATTATAGCAGTCCTTACTGCAAACACGGACTAAAGAGAGGGGCGGTATAGAAAAAACATAAGAATGTGGTATTATGCCACGCAAAAATACAAAGCTGAATAATACGCCTTGTCCTTGCAATATAAATTTGAGTGAGGGGAGTGCGCGCTGTGGATAAGCCAGTAATAAATGAAAAACTGATCAGAAGTTATGAAATCAATTTCGGCAAAGGCAAAGCCACGGTGAAAGAATATGCCCCAAGACTCACCAAAGACGAATTGGAATTAAACCGAATGACTGTTAAAAATATTCTTGCAAAGGCGTTCGGAAAGAATGAAAATTAGTCTGGACTTTGGAAAAAGCTTCGTATATATTGGTTTTGAGTTATCGGTCATAAGAAAGGAAAATTTCTTATGATTGCAATTTATGCTCGACAGTCAGTGGAAAAAGAGGACAGTATTTCAATTGAATCTCAAATTGAAATGTGTACTTACGAAGCAAGAGGTGAGGCGTTTTTAATATATAAGGACAAAGGCTTCAGCGGCAAAAATGTAAACCGTCCTGAGTTTCAGAGGATGATGCAAGACATAAAATCAGGACGAAAAGGAATAACGAAAGTAATCGTTTACAAACTTGACAGAATCAGCAGAAGTATTCTTGATTTTTCAAATATGATGGATCTGTTCGGAAAACTCGGTGTAGAATTTTCTTCTGCAACTGAAAAGTTTGATACAAGCACACCAATGGGCAGAGCCATGCTGAATATCTGCATAACCTTTGCACAGCTTGAACGAGAAACAACGCAGCAAAGAGTTCGGGACAGTTATATATCTCGAAGCCGAAAAGGTTTTTATATGGGCGGTCCGGTTCCTGTTGGATTTAAAAAAGTAGATTTGATTATGGATGGAATTAAAACATCTATGTATGAACAGATACCTGAAGAGGTTGAGCTTGTTAAAAAAGTCTTTGAAATGTATTCGGATGTAAACTTTTCTAACGAAGATATTGCTAAGACTGTTCGTGATATGCCGTCTGCATGCAGGCGAAACCGAACAGTAACACGAGCAAGAATTCAAGACTTTATCAAAAATCCTATCTATGTAAAAGCAGATTTGGATGTATATAATTTCTTCAAATCAAAGGGCGTTGATATAATCAATCCGCCTGAAGATTTTATAGGCACAAATGGTTGTTATCTATATACAGGAGAAAAGAAAACAAGAAAGCAGACGGATTTGTCAAATACAGTACTTGTAATTGCTCCCCATGAAGGCTTTATTGATTCGGATTTGTGGATAAGATGCAGAGAAAGAGCCCTTGACCAGCAACAGATTAAACGCAATCCAAAAGCAAAAAATACTTGGCTCGCAGGACTTTTAAAGTGTGCTAATTGTGGCTACGCTCTGGTAAGGAAGAATTATAAAAACCGTGATGCGAATTATTTCCTCTGTTCTCACAAGATGAATGACAACCTGTGTTGTGGCTGCGGAACAATCCACGCGGATGAATTTGAAGAATTAATACTCGCTAAGATTAAAGAAAAGCTTGCTGATTTTAAGGAATTTGAGGTTAAAAATAAAAATGCAAACAATCCTAAAATCGAGGAACTCAAGGCAAGGCAGATAGCGATAGAAAATGAAATAAGCGAAACAGTAAAAAATGTTTCAGGTGCAAGCGAAACTGTTATGAGATACATAAATGAAAATGTGGAAAGATTGCACAGTGAAAAAATGCAGATACAGGATGAGATTCAAAGGCTTGAAAACAACAGATACTCATTAAGCGAAAAAGTGATTTGCGACTTTGATAAATTTGATGAACTGCCGTTTGAAAGAAAACGGGAACTTGCAAACGCAGTGATCAAAAAGATATACGCAGCAAGTGATAAAATAGACATCATTTGGAACATATAAGCAAAAATCGGTGCAGGGGTACGCCTTGCACCGAAAATTAAGAAAAAAGTTTACAAGATTGCGGTAGGGTATCGCCGAACCTTTGATAATGAACAATCTCCCGTTCACGCAGGAACTTGATGGGCTCAACAACATCCGGGTCGTCAACAAGGCGCAGAATGTTGTCGTAGGTTATTCTGGCTTTCTGCTCGGCTGCAAGGTTTTCGTTAAGGTCGGCAATCGGGTCGCCTGTGGATTGTATAGAGGCGGCGCTCCACGGAAAACCGCTTGCGGCTGTGGGATAAACGCCCGTTGTGTGGTCCACAAAGTAGGACGCGAAGCCGGGATTATCCTCTATCTGCTTTTCCGTAAGGTTTTTTGTAAGCTGATGAACGATTGTGCCTATCATCTCAAGATGCCCAAGCTCCTCGGTGCCTATATCTGTAAGCAGGCCCTTTAATTCCGGCAGGGGCATGGAATAGCGCTGTGAAAGATACCTCAAAGACGCGCCGAGCTCGCCGTCCGGCCCGCCGTACTGGGATATGATAAGGCTTGCCGCCTTTGGGTCGCAGTGCTTGATATTGATAGGGTATTGAAGTTTTTTTATATAGTTAAACATAGGTTTTTCTCCTTTTCAGTTGTTCATTTCATATTATGCTTATGCAAAATAATTGTTAAAACGCCGTACAGAAGATAACCGATATGCCGCGCTCGGCGGATTGCTTTTTTCTTGTTGTTTTTATACTGTGCCTGTGGTACAATAATTGTTACAGTTGATTTATTTATTTTAATGGCAAAGAGGTTTAAAATGAAACTGTCGCTCGTTGTGCCCTGTTATAATGAAGAGGGAAATGTAGAAAAACTTTATTCTGAGGTAAATAGGGTGTTCGCGGGGAAGGTGCCGGATTACGAATTTGTTTTTGTAAACGACGGCAGTAAAGACCAGACGTATCCCCTGCTCAAAAAGCTTTATACGGAGCACGGGGAAGCGCAGATACAGGTGCTTTCCTTCAGCCGCAATTTCGGCAAGGAGGCGGCTATATATGCGGGGCTCCGCGCCGTGCGGGGCGACCTTGTGTGCCTGATAGACGCGGATCTTCAGCAGCGGCCGGAGGTTGTGCTGCAAATGCTGGAGATCATGGAAAAGAATCCCGATGTGGACTGCGTTGCCGCGTATCAGAAGGAGCGCAGGGAAAATAAGCTTATGGCGGCAATGAAATCCGTTTTTTATAAAATCATCAATATAGCTGCGGAGGTGCCGTTTGTGAACGGTGCGTCCGATTTCAGGCTGATGAAGCGGCAGATGGTAAACGCCGTGCTTGAAATGGGCGAATACCACCGTTTTTCAAAGGGCATATTCGGCTTTGTGGGCTTTAATACGGAATATATGCCGTATACCGCGCAGGAAAGAGAGAGCGGCAAATCAAAGTGGAGCTTTATAAAGCTGGTGAAATACGCTGTCGGCGGAATCATCTCCTTCACAACCTTCCCGCTGAAGCTGTCTGCCTATCTGGGCTTTTTCGCGTCCCTCGCCGCCATGATATACCTGATTGTTGTGGTTATTCAGAAGCTGGCTTTCGGTATAGATGTGCCCGGCTACCCCACAATCGTGGCGCTCGTCCTTTTGTTCGGCGGTTTGCAGCTTTTCTGCCTCGGCATACTCGGCGAGTATATATCAAAAATTTATGTTCAGGTCAAAAACAGGCCTGTGTATATCCTTAAAGACCATCTGGGCGCCGAAAGCAAGGAGAATAAGGATAATAATGAATAAAATAAAGGCGGCTGCCGGCTGGTTTGCTGCCGTGTGAAAAGGCTTCGGCGCACGGCGCGGCAGAATTGAATACCGGCTTTAAAACGGGCGGAGCGGGTGATTTTCCCCGCGCGCCTGTTTTTTTCTTTTTATTTTTTTGTGACTTTTCTCTGATAAATCTCAATAAATTTTGTGTTAGGCAAAGTATTGTGTTAAAAGTAGATAAAAATTTATAAAAAATTATATGGATTTTTATATAAAAATGTTGTAAAATAAAATTCAATCGTTTTTTCAGGGGGAGTTTTATGAAGCACATGCTTACCGATGAGACCCGCAGCCAGCGTGAAAAGCTTAACGAGGTCTTTAAAAAGTATAAGGATACGCCGGGCAGGCTTATGCCCGTTTTGCAGGAGGCACAGGATATTTACGGCTATCTGCCCTACGAGATACAGCAAAGGATTGCAGAGGCGCTGAATATTCCGATAAGCGATGTTTACGGCGTTGCGTCCTTTTACAGTCAGTTTAATCTTACGCCGAAGGGCAAGCACCAGATTTCCGTCTGCCTCGGCACCGCCTGCTATGTTAAGGGGGCGGATAAGGTTCTTGAGCGCATAGAGGAAAAGCTCGGCATCAAAAACGGAGAATGTACGGAAGACAGGCTTTTCAGCATAGATTCCTGCCGCTGCGTAGGCGCGTGCGGGCTTGCGCCGGTTATTATGATAGACGACGAGGTATACGGCAATCTGGATGTCAAGAAAGTTGACGCGATTCTTAATATGTACCTTGACAATGAGAAGGGCGGTGAGTCTGTTGACGATAAATAAGCTCAATGAAATCAGGGATAAAAACAGGGATCTTGTGCTTGTCCGCAAGTTAGCGGCGGCAGACAGCGAAAAGCTTGAGCAAAAAACCGCTTACAGAAAGCAGGTTCTTGTGTGCGGAGGCACGGGCTGCACCTCGTCTGGCTCAAAAAAGGTTATTAAGGCGCTGAAAAAAGAGCTTCAGAAGCAGGGCGTAGACGATGTGCTGGTCGTAAGAACGGGGTGCTTCGGCTTATGCTCGCTCGGCCCGATTATGATCGTTTACCCGGAGGGCTCTTTTTACAGTCAGGTCACTGCGCAGGAGATTCCGGAAATCGTATCCGGCCATCTCAAAAAGGGCGGAAAGCCTATAAACAAATATTTATATCCCGAAACGGTACATAAGGACGGCAGCACCATTCCGCTTGCGGAAACGCCGTTTTACAAAAAGCAGATGCGCATAGCGCTGCGCAACTGCGGCATGATAGATCCTGAAAATATAGAAGAGGCAATCGGCGCGAATGCGTACCAGGCGCTCGCAAAGGTGCTTACCCAAATGACGCCGCAGCAGATAATCGACGAGCTGCTGGAGGCAGGTCTGCGCGGCAGGGGCGGCGCGGGCTTCCCGACGGGGCGCAAATGGTCTTTCGCCATGGCGCAGGAGAATGACACAAAATATGTTTGCTGCAACGCCGACGAGGGCGATCCCGGCGCGTTTATGGACCGTTCCGTGCTTGAGGGCGACCCCCATGCCGTTATTGAGGCAATGGCAATCGCCGGCTATACGATAGGCGCGAAGCAGGGCTATATTTATGTGCGCGCGGAATATCCCATAGCCGTTTCAAGGCTTAGGATTGCTATTTCCCAGGCAAGGGAGTACGGCTTGCTCGGAAAGAATATTTTGGGCACGGATTTTGAATTCGATATAGATATCAGGCTCGGCGCGGGCGCGTTTGTCTGCGGCGAGGAAACGGCGCTTATGACCTCTATTGAGGGCAACAGGGGCGAGCCGCGTCCAAGGCCGCCGTTCCCGGCGGTAAAGGGGCTTTTCGGAAAGCCCACGATATTGAACAATGTTGAAACTTATGCGAATATAGCGCCGATCATTCTGCGCGGCGCAAAGTGGTACGCGTCCATAGGAACGGAAAAATCAAAGGGCACAAAGGTGTTTGCCCTCGGCGGCAAGATCAATAATGTAGGTCTTGTGGAGGTGCCGATGGGCACAACCATACGGGAGATCGTTGAGGAGATCGGCGGCGGCGTGCCGAACGGCAAAAAATTCAAGGCGGCGCAGACCGGCGGTCCGTCCGGAGGCTGTATAAGCGCGGATTATATGGATGTTCCCATAGATTATGACAACCTTATTGAAATAGGCTCCATGATGGGTTCCGGCGGAATGATCATCCTTGATGAGGATACCTGTATGGTGGATATTTCTAAATTTTATCTTGAATTCACCGTTGATGAAAGCTGCGGAAAGTGCACGCCGTGCCGCATAGGCACGCGAAAGCTGCTCGATTATCTTACGAGGATAACGGACGGAACGGCAACCATGGAGGATCTTGATAAAATCAAGGAACTTTCCAACCACATGAAAAATTCTTCGCTGTGCGCCCTCGGGCAGACTGCGGCAAACCCAATCCTTTCCACCCTTAACGCTTTCGGCGAGGAATATCTTGAGCATATCAAGAATAAGCACTGCCCGGCGCATGTGTGCACGGCGCTGCTCTCCTTTACCATAAATCCGGAAAAATGCCGCGGCTGCACCCTCTGCGCCCGCAACTGCCCGGTCGGCGCGATTACCGGCAGCGTGCGCGAGCCGCACACGATTGATTCTGGAAAATGTGTCAAGTGCGGTCTTTGCATGAGCAACTGCCACTTTGACGCGATTGAGAAGAGATAAGGAGGGCGATAAATATGGTCAATATTAAAATCAACGGCATTCCCGTTCAGGCAGAGGAAGGCACTACCATTATTGAAGCGGCAAGGCTTGCCGGCATCGATATACCGTCGCTCTGCTATTTAAAAGAAATTAACTGCATAGGCGCGTGCCGCGTGTGCGTTGTGGAGGTCAAGGGCGCAAGAAGCCTTGTGGCGGCTTGCGTCTATCCGGTTGAAGAGGGGCTTGAGGTGTGGACAAATACACCGATTGTGCGCCAGTCAAGAAAGACAACTCTGGAGCTCCTGCTCTCGGAGCACCACAAAAAATGCCTTTCCTGCGTTCGCTCAAGCCGCTGCGAGCTTCAAAAGCTCTGCAAGGATTACGGCGTGGACGAGGACCGCTTCCCGGATACGGATAAATTGCGGGAAATAGATTATTCTTCATCCTATCTTGTCAGGGACAACAATAAATGTATACACTGCATGCGCTGCACGGCGATGTGCCATAATCAGACAATCGGCGTTATCGGCCCGAGAAACAGAGGGCATAACAAAACTATAGGCTGCGCGTTCGATGTTCCGCTTCAGGAAACCTCCTGCGTCGGCTGCGGGCAGTGTGTGGTTGCCTGCCCCGTGGGCGCTCTGTATGAAAAATCAAGCGTTCCGGATGTTTGGGAAGCCATTGCGGACCCGAATAAAAAGGTGGTTTTCTTTGTTGCTCCCGCCATTCGCGCGACTTTGGGAGAGGAATTTGATCTCCCTATAGGTACAAATGTTGAAAAGAAGCTGCCCGGCGCTGTCAGACGGCTCGGGGCGGACGCGGTTTTCGATATGGATGTCACTGCCGATTTAACGATTCTGGAAGAGGCAAACGAGCTTGTGGACAGAATCAAGAATAAAAAGCCGCTGCCGATGTTTACTTCATGCTGCCCCGGATGG
Source organism: uncultured Bacteroides sp. (assembly GCA_964405895.1). GTDB lineage: Bacteria > Bacillota > Clostridia > Oscillospirales > Acutalibacteraceae > Eubacterium_R. The sequence goes on from CAYOPQ010000022.1 coordinate 11,525, forward strand.
GTCAAGTTCGCGGAACATAACTTCCCGTCCCTGCTGCCGAATCTTTCCACCTGCAAATCGCCGCAGCAGATGTTTGGGGCGCTGCTCAAAACCTATTACTGTGAAAAGAACAAGATTGCGCCGGAGGATCTTTTTGTGGTTTCGGTTATACCGTGCACCGCTAAGAAGTTTGAGATGACGCGTCCTGAAATGGAGGGCGATGTAAACGCCGCCATAACAACGCGCGAGCTTGCGCAGATGATCAGCGGCGCCGCCGTAAATTTCAACGCGCTTAAGGACGAGGAGTTTGATTCCCCGTTTGATACAGCCAGCGGAGCAGGCGTTATATTCGGTGCAACGGGCGGCGTTATGGAGGCTGCTCTGAGGACTGCCGCCAATATCCTTGACGGGGATTTCAAGCTTGTTGATTTCAGCGAGGTCAGGGGCGTCAGCGGCGTGCGAACCGCCACATATAATGTTGCCGGTCTGGATATAAAGGTTGCGGCGGCAAGCGGGCTTGCAGACGCAAGAAAGCTTTGCGAAGAGGTTAAAAGCGGCAAATCGCCCTATCATTTTATAGAGATCATGGCGTGCCCCGGCGGCTGTATCAACGGCGGCGGACAGCCGATCCAAAGAGACGCAACAAGAAATACCGTCCCGATCAAAGAGCTGCGCGCGAAGGCGCTTTATGACGAGGACAGGGAAAGCAGCCTGAGGCGCTCGCACGATTCCCCTGTTATCGAAAGGCTTTACAAGGATTATTTCGGTAAGCCGAACAGTGAAAAGGCGCACCATATCCTGCACACAACCTACACCCCGAGAGAAAAATATTAAAAAAGTCTGCCCCCTGTAGTGCCAATGCACTACAGGGGGATTTTTTGTTTCTTTGCCGCTGCGGCAAAGATTTTTTTTGCAAATTTTTATAAATATAGCCTTTTTACGCTATCAAAATGCGGTTTTCCGCTTTAAGGGTGAAAGGACCTTTCAAATTTTTCAGGAGGCAGATATGGCAAGAAGAAAAAAGAAAACGCCCAAGGAGGAGATATGCGACGGCTACAGGCAGCTTGCTTTCGGTACCGTGCAGGACGCCGTTGCACTGCTTTTTGCGGGCGAACAGGAGATTGCGGAAAAGCTTTCGGGCTACAATCTTTTTAATGTCAGTGAAATCAAAAGGCCGAAGGGCGGAGGCATGGAAATAAAGTTTTTTGACCGGCTCAAGGCACTTGAAAAACTTTGGGAATTTTCGGAAATGACCTCTTCGGAGCCTGTGAGCTTTTACCTTGCGCTTGAGGAGAGCGCAAAAAACGCGGCGGCGGAGCTGGGCGGTGATCAGAGCGAATAGCTTTTATCCTTTTTCAAAAAAACAGCTTGCGGTATTGACCTGGTGGTGCGCCGGCAGTCCCGCTGCCGATAAAAACGGCATCATATGCGACGGCGCTGTGCGCTCCGGCAAGACGCTTTGTATGAGCATTTCCTTTATAAGCTGGGCATTTTACCGCTTTAATGAAACCTCATTCGCAATATGCGGAAAAACGATTGCGTCGCTTAGGCGGAATGTTATAACGCCGCTGCTGCCGGTTTTGAATTCGCTCGGCTTCAGCTGCGATTACAGGCTGAGCCGCAACCTTATAGAAATAGAAAGGGGCGGAAGGCGCAACCGCTTTTATCTTTTCGGCGGGCGCGATGAATCCTCCGCCTCTTTGATTCAGGGAATGACCCTCGGCGGCGTTATGCTTGACGAGGCGGCGCTTATGCCGCGCTCTTTTGTTGAGCAGGCGCTTGCAAGGTGCTCGCTGGACAATTCAAAATATTGGTTCAACTGTAATCCGGAGCACCCGTTCCACTGGTTTTACAACGAGTGGATATTAAAAAAAGAGCAAAAGAAAATGCTGTATCTGCATTTTAAGATGGAGGATAATCCGTCTCTGTCCCGCGAGGTTATAAAACGGTACAAGAGTCTGTATTCGGGCGCGTTTTACGAACGCTTTATAGAGGGTAAATGGGTGGCGGCGGACGGGCTTGTTTACCCTATGTTCAGCGCCGAGCGGCACATAAAGAAAAGCCCCGGCAGCTTTTCACGGTATTATCTTTCGTGCGATTACGGCACCGTCAATCCCTTTTCCCTGGGCCTGTGGGGGCAAAGCGGGTCGGCGTGGTACAGAATAGGCGAATATTATCATTCCGCAAGGGACAGCGGCGTGCAGCTTACCGATGAGGAATATTACGAAAAGCTGTGCGCCCTTGCGGACGGCAGAAAAATAGAAGCTCTGATCATAGACCCCTCCGCGGCGAGCTTTGCTCAAACCGTACGAAGGCACGGGGAATACAGAGTAATCAAGGCGGATAATGATGTTTTAAAGGGGATAAGCCTTGTGTGCCGGGCGCTCAAGGAAGAGCGGATATTTTTTTGCCCGGAGTGCGAAGACACCATACGGGAATTTTCCGTTTACCGCTGGGATAACGATATAAAACGCGATTCGCCTAAAAAAGAAAACGATCACGCGATGGATGATGTTCGTTACTTCGTTGCTACAGTGCTGAGCGGCAGAAGCAGTGAAATCTGTACCTTCGCGGTAGAAAGGATGTGAATGCTTGGGATTGCTTGGCAAAAAGAAACGCTCCGGTTCGGGAGTATCCGCCGCGGCAGTGCAGACAAGCGCGTTTTCAAACCACCCGTTTGCAAATCTGTGCGGCTTCTCAAACCTGGGCTTGAACAACCATGTGTTTAAATCGCTCCGGGAAAGCGTGCCTATAATAGACGCCGCCGTGCTGAAGATCATAAGGCTCATGAATGATTTTGCATTTGAAACGGGCGATGAATCGGTGGACCGGCAGATGAATTCTTTTTTTGAGAATATTTGTGTGGGCGGCAATCAAACGGGCATCAGCGCGTTTGTTTCAACCTATATGTCCGATCTGCTCACATACGGCAGCGCCGTAGGAGAGATGGTAGCGGATGACGCCGGCTTTTACGCGCTTTACAACGGCGAGCTGAATGCGCTTGAGGTCAAGCGGGCAAAGAATCAGCTTGATATTGAATTCTACAATTCGGGCAAAAAGCTGCCGAGGCAGGAGCTTATCCTTTTTTCGGCGCTCAATCCGGAGCCGGGCAGCATTATGGGCACGAGCCTGCTGAGGGGGCTTCCGTTTATTTCAAATGTGCTGCTTACGATATATAACACCATTGGCGATAATTGGGAGCATGCCGGTAATTTAAGATACGCTGTAACCTATAAGCCCGCCGACGGGGAAACGGACGCCGGCGTTGCCCGCGAAAGGGCAAATCAGATCTGCCGGGCGTGGCAGGACGCCATGAGCAGCAAGGACAAGGTTAAGGATTTTGTTGCCGTGGGAGATGTGAGCGTCAAGGTAATAGGCGCGGATAATAATGTGCTTTCAAGCGAGGTGCCGGTGCGCCAGCTTATGGAGCAGATTGTTGCAAAAACGGGGCTTCCGCCGTATATGCTCGGGCTTTCGTGGTCCACAACGGAGCGCATGAGCAGCCAGCAGGCAGATATACTTACAACGGAGCTTGAGGCTTACAGGAAAATAATAACGCCGGTGCTTGTAAAAATAGCGCGCAAATATCTTGAGCTCCATTCGATTTATCTGCCCGTTTGCGTTCAGTGGGAGAATATTACGCTCCAGGATGAAACGGAGCTTGCACAGGCTCGTCTTTATGACGCCCAGGCGCAGAGCTTGCTGAAGGAGGGCGCTGATGAATAATATCAGAACCGTTAAGGCTTACGAGCCGAATTATGAAGATCTTGAAAAAATAAGCGCTTTTACAAGGCGTGAATTTACAATGGATGAGCTTTATGTTTTTGAAGCTGTGCTGTGCGACAACGATATAGACCGGGATTTTGAAAAATTTTCCGTAAACGCGCTTGAAACGCTGCAAAAGCTTTTTATCGGCAAAACGGGCATTAAAAATCATTCCATGCTTACAGAAGACCAAACGGCACGGGTGTTTGACACATATCTTGAAAGCGTGCCCGGCAGAAAAACGGCGGACGGCGAGGATTACATTGCGCTGAAAGCAAAGGTATATATGGTTCGCACCGCTGAAAATGAAGCGCTTATCAAGGATATAGACGCCGGCATAAAAAAGGAGGTTTCCGTTTCCTGCAACGCAAAGCGCAGGGTGTGCTCCGTTTGCGGCACGGATAAGAACAGCGCTTATTGCGCCCATGTTCCGGGCAGGGAATATGACGGAGAGCTTTGCTACGCGGAGCTTGATGACATAAGCGACGCATATGAATTCAGCTTTGTTGCGGTACCCGCCCAGAGAAGCGCGGGTGTTGAAAAGGCGTTTAATAAAAAAGAGGATGGGATTATGGCACAGGATATTATTACCAAGCTTAAAAACGGCGGCACTGCCGTTTCTGACAGCGAAGCGGCGTATATCGTAAAGCTTGTAAACGAGCTCAGCGATGACGCGGAGCTGGGCAGAGAATACAGAAAAACGCTTGTAACAGACCTTGTAAAGCTTTGCGGCAGGGAGCTTCCGCAGCTTGACATCAATGTGTTTAAACGGCTTGCCGGCATTATGACGGCAAAGGAGCTTGTTACATTTAAAGAGGCGTTTGAAAAGCAGCGCGCGGAGCGCGAGAAGCCCGCGCCGCAGCTTGCAAGGCAAAAAGAGAGGGGCGCAAGAGGAGCGCTCAGCGAATTTCGCATTTAGGAGGAACAAATTATGAGAGTAGGATTTAAAGGGTTCAAGGAACAGGTGCTCACCTTTCTTGCGGAAAGCGAGATAGAGGCGGGCTGCCCCGTTACCATAGCGGATACAGGCCTTATCTCAAACAGCGCGGCGGATGATGAGTTCATAGGAGTCGCAACACAGAGCGGAGATAAATTTGCTCCCGTAATGGTAAACGGCTATACGATCCTGACATACAGCTCCGGCACGCCGGAATGCGGCTGGCAGTATCTTACCGCCGACGGCAGCGGCGGAGTAAAAATAGCCTCAAGCGGCAAACAGGCGCGCCTTGTTGTAGAGATAGATACGGACAACAGTACGATAGGCGTTATTCTTTGAACCGGAGGTTTTGATTTATGGCATTTGACAATATTAAACTTGATAAGGGGCTTTATACCTCTTCAAAGGGCTTCACGGCTTCTCTGGAGGCTGTTGACCCTTCTGAAAATTACGCGGGCACGGAGCTTGAGGGGCTTGACGCCTATCAGCGCCAGCTCAAAAGATTTGATATAAAGGTATCCGGCGCAGGCTCGGATAATGTATCAAAATTTTTCCAGACAAGTGATTCCGCCGTGCTTTTCCCTGAGTATGTGAGCCGTGCGGTCCAGCAGGGAATAGAAGAGGCGGATCTGCTTTCCAAGATTATCGCAACCACCACGGAGATAGATTCGCTTGATTACCGCTCCGTTGAAAGTATACCGAGCAAGGAGGAAAAAGAGCTTGCCGCGGTAGGCGAGGGCGCGCATATTCCGGAAACCACCATAAGGGCGAAGGACAAGCTTACGCGCCTTTACAAAAGGGGCAGAATGCTGGTGGCGTCCTATGAGGCGATCAAGTTCCAAAAGCTTGACCTGTTTACGGTAACACTCAGGCAGATAGGCTCATACATAGCCCGTTCGCAGTTTAAGGACGCCGTGGAGGCGCTTTGCGACGGAACCTCGGAGGTCATTTCAGCCTCCGGCAGTTCCGTGGCGTACGAGGATCTTATCAATATGTGGGCAGAGCTTTCGCCTTATAATATGACGACCGTTATAGCGGGTCTGCCGAATATATCGGCGCTGCTCAACATGTCGGAGTTCAAGGATTCTCTGGCAGGTCAGAATTTCCACGGTACGGGCAGAATGATCACTCCGCTCGGCGCGGAGATCGTAAGGTGCGATGATCTTGCGGGCGATACGATGATTGCCATTGATAAGACCGCCGCGCTTGAAAAGGTTTGCGCCGGCGGCGTTGTTACCGAATATGATAAGCTTATTGACAGGCAGCTTGAAAGGGCAACCGTAACATCGATTGCCGGATTTTCCAAAATCTTTGCAGACGCCTGCAAGCTTGTTACATTCGGCGATTAATCTGGAAAGGAGCGCGGGCGATGATGGACAGGGCAGCCGTGCTTGAGGCATTAAAGGAGCTTTGCGCCTCGGCAGATGAATGGAACGGGCGCGGAGCAATTATAGATTTTGCGTGCGCCTGCGTCAGCGCCCGGTTAAAGGAAGAGGCGTACGGCGCCGATCCGCGCGCGGTCTTTCTTGCGGCGGCGCTTGCGAATTATGTTTTAAGCTGTTCGGAGGCGCAGTCTGCCGGGTTTGATTCATTCACCGCCGGCGATGTTACGCTGAGCAGCGGAACGGGAGCAACGCAAAGCGCGCAGGCGGTGCTTGCGCAGGCGGAGAAAAACGCGGCGGGCATAATCGACTGCGGCGCCTTTGATTTTAAGGCGATGTAATGAGCAGGGCAAAAAGAATTAAAAACGGCCTTATCAAAGCGGGAAAGCAGGTCTTTTTAAAGGACGGGGAATGGGTATCCACGCCGTTTTACGCTGTTGTTGCCCAGAAGTGGCGCGCCACAAGGTCAAATTTTGAGTTTGCGCGCACGCCGGCGGGCAGGGTCAGCAAGGACTACTTTACATTTGTGGGGCCGTATGACAGGGATATTCTTTCACTTTCCGAGGACGCGCGCGTTGTTTTCGGCAGTGAGGAATATGTGTTCAGAAAAAGAGAAGAGGTTATCGTAGGCGGCGAAAAGCTGTTTTACTGGGGTGTTTTAAGAAAGGTTTGGGACGGAGAAGATGATTGATATTTGCAGTCTATGCACATGGGTGCTTGAAAAGCTGGGTGAGGAGCAGTATTTTGACGATTTTAAGCTGATCAGCGCGTTTGAACCGCTGCAGAAGCCAACTGTTCCCGAAAAACCTGCCGTTGTATGCGGAATATCGCAGATGCAGGCGCAGACTGCCGCCCTCGGCGGGGAGGTTACCGCGGGCAGCGTAACGCTGTTTGCGGATATATATGTTCCCTACACGCTGCGCGGCTTTGATTTTCAGCAGGCGGCAGGCAAAATCTTTTCCTGCCTGTGCAGCTGCGCTCCGGTTTCCATAGGCGCCCAGCAGATCAGCGCGGACGACGACACGGAATGCTTTGTTTTGCGCCTGACGGTAACCCTCTCGGACGAAATGAATTTTAATGACGACTGATACGGTGATTTTTATGAACGGATATGATGATATATATGCGCTTTCCGAGTATTTAAGGCTTGATTCAAAAAGGTACGATTCTTTAATCGGCGGAGAATAAGCGATGATGATAAGGCTTAAATATAAGGATTTTGAATTTCCGCAGAATCCCGCTGAAATCAGTGTTGAAAAATCCAAGGAAATCAGCGAGCGTTCCCTGCTTTCGGCGGGGAGCGCCGTTGAGGAGATTGCGCAAACGGCCGCTAAGATAACGGCAAGCGGCAGATTCTTCGGGTCTGCCGCACGCAGCGCGGCGGCAAGGCTTTCGGCGCTGTATGATGATTCGGGAGCAGGCGAGCTTTATCTGCCTGACGGGGAATATTATAGGGCTTATTTTACGGATTTACAGCTCAAGCAGAACGCGGCGGAAGGCGCTGTTGAATACAGTGTTTCATTTACGCAGGACAAAGGCGGCGGATGTTACAGGGCGGGGCGCAGCTTTGTGTTTGCAAAGGACGGCGAAAACTGCTTTGATATTGCATACGCCAATCAGGTTCCCGTTGAGGATATTATTGAATTGAACGGTTTTAAAACGCCGTTCGAACCGCAGGAAGGGCAGCCGGTGAGAATAAGATGATTTTTAAGATTTACGATTCTTCAGGAACTGAATTTGAGGCGTTCGATATTATATCCTATGAGCTTGCTTCCGAGCTTTCGGCGGCGTGCGACGGCTTGCGCCTTTATTTGCATTCGGAAAAGGCGGTAAATGATATCAAAACCGTTTATGCTTATGAAGAGGGCAAAAAACTGTTTTACGGCTTTGCGGATCAGGTTCAGCTGAGCCGGAACGAAAGCGGCTACACGGTGTTTATATATGCAAGGTCAAGCGCGGCGCTGCTTGTTGACAATGAGGCTTATCCGGGCGAATATAACTGCCCCACGGCGCGCCAGCTTTGGTTTTCTCACGCAAAGCCGTTCGGCTTTTCCTTCGGCTTGCCGGAGGTCTATTCAAGCTCGGAATATATCGTGAGCAAGGGGCAGAGCTGCTTCGGCGCAATAGATACCTTTATGCAGTATGTCTGCGGTAAAAGAATATATGTTACGCCCGAAAATGAGCTGCGCGCGTTTGAGACCTCCGGCAATGTGAAGCGGCTGGACCATTCGGCGCTGCTCAGCGTGCAGGCGGTTACGGATAAAAGCAGCGTGATAAGCAGGATAGATTATAAAATAAGCTCTTCGGAAAAATATATTTACCGCCTTGAAAGCGGATTCGCGGCTGAAAAAGGGATTTCCTCCAGAAAGCTGATAAACCTTTCCTCGCTTCCGGCATGGCAAAGGGACGCGGAGGCGCAAAGGCAGATTACGCAGTCGCTGGAGGATTATTTTACCGTTACGGTAAAGCTTGCCGGCAATGCTGATTTCAGCCTTGCGGACACAGTGGAGGCGGAGCTTGACGGAATCGGCGTATCGGGTGAATTTACCGTTTGCGCAATCACACGCGCAAAGGATTCCGACGGCGCCGAAACCACGCTGAAGCTAAGAAAAGAAATAGACGGGGAGCTGATAAATTATGTGGCTGAGCAGGAAATTTAAAAGCGCGCAGCAAAGCGCTGCGGAAACAGGGATCGTAACGCTGAATGAAAACGGAGAAACCAAAGCGAATTCTTCACTTGCGTCAACAACTTCAAGTTGTTATACGCCCTATGGATACACGGCGCCCATACCCGTGGGCGAAGAGGTGCTTGTTGTAAACGGCGCTTCCGGGGCGGCGGTTGCGGGCACCGTGATGGGCACAGGCGATCTGGAGCAGGGAGAGATAGAGATAAAATCGCTCGGCGGCGCCAGGATATTGCTGAAAAATGACGGCAGTGTGCAAATCAATTCTCTTGTTATAGACAAGAACGGCAATACGGCAAAGGGGTGAGAAGTATGCGGATATTCAGCAGTGAAGACGAGTATGAGGCGCTTTTGCTTGAAAACGCGGCAAGAGCCGTAAAAACGCACAGGGGCGATTTTTATCCGCTGTGCGCTTACGGCAGTGAGCTTTACGCGGTCACGCAGGAGCCGTTTGAAGCAAACGCGCTGGTTCAGGCGCGGCGCGCGCTTTACGGGCAGCGCGGCATTTACCCCGTATCCGCTGAAAAAACACAGGACGGCTATGAATTTACCGTGCTTCTGAACGGGGAGGAAAGGCAGATGAGCATTTTATTTGAGTAAAACTTATAACGAGATATTAAAGCTTATGGAAACGGAATTTTTTGACGAATGCGGTGAATACGCGTCCGATTATTCCGATATTGAGCTGCGGTTCAGGGCGGTTGCGAGCGAGATATACGCCGCGCATACAACCGCAGATTTCGCGCTTAAACAAGCTTTTGTGCAGACGGCAACCGGAAATTATCTGGATATGCATGCCGAAATGCGTTCGATCACCCGCAAAACGGCAGCCACGGCAACCGGTGTGCTTACCTTTTATCTGCCGCAGGAGCTTGAAACAGATACGGATATTCCGTCGGGTACGGTTTGCTCGGTAAAGGACGACCCCCTGCTGCAATTCGCAACGGAGGAGGCGGCAGTCATACCGGCGGGAAGTCTTTCCGTGCAGGTGCCGGCTTCCGCGCTCGCGCAGGGCGCGCAGTTCAATGTGCCCGCCGGAAGCGTAACGGTAATGGTGAATCCGCCCGAATATGTTTCCGCGGTCACGAATGAAAGCGCCTTTACCGGCGGCTGTGACGAGGAAACGGACGAAGCGCTGAGGAGCAGGATTCTTGATTCTTACAGCAAGGTGAGCAACGGCGTTAATGCCAAATCGCTTGAAGAGATGATATTGACTATAGAAAGCATTAAAGATGCCAGCGTTGCAATGGATCCCCAGCAGAATACGCTTACGGTTTGGCTCCGAACCCAGAGCGGGGAATATCCGGAAGCCGATGTGCTCGAAGAGATAGCCCAAAAGCTCGGTATACTTGATATATGCGCAGTGCAGTACAGCATATCCCTGGCGCAGGAAAGTGCGTTTTCTGTTTATGCGGCGGTGCGCGCTCAGTCCGGCACGGACAGCGAATCGCTGAAAACAGAGGTTGAAAGCATAATCAAAGAGGTTTGCTCCGCAGAGAGAATCGGGGAGACGGTGGAAGCGTCTTCAATAGCGGCTGCGGTCTATGCTGCGGACGGCGTTTCATCTGCGGAAATCGCTGTAAGTCCGTCCTATGAGGGCGTAGCGGCGTGCGGTACGGGCGAGTATCTGGTCTTAAATGAGCTTCAGGTGGATGTATATGAATAGTGAGGTTTACGAAAGGCTGCTTTCGCTTTTTGAAACGGTTGATCTTTCGGGCGAAGACGGCAGTGTTGAAAAGGCGGAAGCGCGGGCATATGCGGCTTGCATATCCCTTTTGCTGGAAACAGCCGAGTCTGCGGCGGAAGAGGCGCTTGCTGAAACCATGGGCGAAAAGGGTATCCTGATGTATTGCTCGCTTTTAAATCTTGAGCCCGGCGAAACAGAGCAGGAAACAAAGGAAAAAATCATTTCCGCCCTAAGCAGGGGCTTTTATATTTCGGACGCGGACGAGATTGAAGCCGCGGAAAGCGATGTGCCCGGATACAGCGTGACATATACGGACAGCGGCAGGGAAATAACCGTATCTCCCGTGAGCACGCAAACGCTTGACGCGCTGAGCACGCTGGTGAACGAATATTACCCGGCGTTTTATATCCCGAAGCTTACGGGTGGCGGGCTCAGCTTTGATGAGCTGGACGATTTCGGATACAGATGGTATGAGCTGGACGCGCTGCTGCTGCCGTTTTATATTTGGGAAGGACTCGGCGGCGCGTAAAAATTATGTTTAACGGAAAGGTCGGTAATCTATGAGCGCAACAAATAAAACTTCTTATCTCGGGCTTTCAAGCTGGCTTGGAAGCGATAAGCCGCAGAGAACGGATTTTAATTCCGATAATCAGAAAATAGATGATTTTGCCTCCGAGCATGCGGCGGATCTTCAGGCGCATATGTCGGAAGAGGACAGGGAAAAATTTGAAAACCCGTATTATATCGGTGTTTATTACGGAAACGGGGAATCAAGCAGAACGATTTCAACGGGCTGTTCCTTTGAGCCCGCACTCGCAATCGTATTCTGCATCGGCAGCCCTGTGCAGCAAACGGATTTCAGCGGCGGCTTCAGTTACTGCTATTTCGGCATGGCGGCAAAAAGAGGCGGCACGGCGGGCGTTACGCTTTCCGGCACGGATATTGTTGTGGATTCCTCAACGGCGGCTGTTGCCGAGGCTGAATATACAAGAATGAATGAAATAGGGGAAACATATCTCTATTTTTTGGTAAGATGATAAAGGCTTTAGCGGTCCGCATTGTGCGGGCCGCTTCAGTCTGTCGATAAAGTCGTCCGGAACGCGCAGAAGTTATAGAGTCTTTATTC
>CAYOPQ010000023.1:0-22681 GCA_964405895.1 uncultured Bacteroides sp.
AAATGGGTGTCACAGATAAAGCTGTTTCAAAATGGGAACGGGATTTATCTTTTCCGGATGTAAATTCAATCCCAAAACTTGCTGAGATTTTTAATGTGTCTGTTGATGAGCTTATGCAGGTGAAAGCAGATACAAGAGAAAAATCAGAGGAAAAGGTTTCGGAAATCGTCAACATTGCCTTGAAAGGCATTGCGCTGGCAATGGGTGTTGCGGTTGTTGTTTTATCTTTTATAAAAGAAATCGGAACCAATGAAGCTATTGGTATGTTAGGGTTAGGATTGGCTTGTTTGGCTGTTTCCCAGTTTTCGAAAAAAGATTAAATTTAAAGTCCCACAGATTTACACTTTCAAAACCGAATACAAACCGCCGGGTATTATAAATATCTAAAATAAAAAACGCCGCGTTCGGGGATCATTCACCGTGCGCGGCGCGTTTGCTTTTATCCGGTTTTATTGCGTTTCATTATCGGAGCCCTCGTCCTCTTCGCTTTTGCTTTTCCGCTTCCTGAAAAAGCCGCTTTTTTTGGCTTTGTCGGCTTTTGCATCCACTGGAATCGGGTTCGGCGCTTTCCACAGACGAATTCTGCCCGTGTCGTTAAAGGCTTTGAGCGTCATAACCGTTATGGGCACGACAAACATGCCGAGCACGCCGAACAGCTTTAATCCAAAGTAGAGCCCGGCAAGCGTAATCAGCGGATTAACGCCGAGGGTATCGCCGACAATCTTTGGTTCTATATACTGCCTTATTATGGTGATAACGGCGTAGATGATCAAAAGCCCTATCGCCTGCGGTGTGTTGCCGACGATAAGCGAGCCGATTGCCCACGGTATCAGTATGCCGCCGGAGCCCGCAACGGGCAGAATGTCAAACACGCATATACCGAGCGCGATGAAATAAATGTAGCTGTTGTTCATGATTCCGGCTATGCTCAGAACGGTAAAGCCGATTGACAGCTCACAGAAGGTAATAAACATGATCAGCGCGTAGGCCCTTATCATTTTAAAAATCGTGTTGGAAAATACATGCTTGATTTCCACCAGCAGGTTCTTTTTGCCTTGGGGAAGCTGGAGCTGTATGAACCTAACGACTTTGTCGTAATCCTTGGCAAACAGTATCCACGCTATGATGCCCACAACGATGCCCAGCAAGGCAGACGGTATACTCCTCGCCACGGTGTAAATGCCGCTTACGCCGCTCGTTATGGTGCTTTTTACGGTATCGCTGTCTATGCCGATAGAGCTCAAGCTGAAATCGCTTGAAAGACTGCTTATAATTTCCGTTATTTTTTCGGCGGCGGCGCTGTATATTCCGTCCGGCAAAAAGCTGAGCGCTTTAAGCAGAAATTCCTGAAGCTCTGCAAGAAATTTCGGGAAATCCGCAAGCTGATTGATAAGATAGGTTATGAATTCCCTAAGCTGGTCCAACAGGCTGTAAATAATTAAAATTACAGGTACAAGTATTACCGCTATGGTCAGCAGCACAAGCAATACAGACCACAGCCCCCTGAATTTCTTTTTCGTTTTTTTCGTGAGCCATCTGAGCGGCTTTTGCAGCAGTATGGCAAAGAAAAACGAAAGCACAAACGGCGAAACGGGCCAAAATAAATATTTAAAAAATACATAAATCAGGCCCAGTATCACTGCCGCGAACAGCAGATTTACCAGAAAAGCGCGCTTTTTTTCGGTTTTAATATCCATTAAAGCTCCTCTTTTATATTCTTTAAGTAATTATATTATTTGTATTATATTTCAATAATAATTCAATAAAGCATATTTATCAAGCGCTAATCGGGAATTTTTTAAAAAAATTAAAAAAATGCTTGTATATTGGCGCGAATAATGATATTATATCTGAAGTGTGCTTCACGGCAACACAGTTGTACGCGGTAGGTGAACAGTTTTGGCGAAATATAAATATATTCTCGTGAATCAGGAAATCCTTCCCGATGTTTATTCAAGAGTGATTACAGCCAAATCCCTGTTGGCCTCAGGCAGCGCGGCAAATGTTTCCCAGGCGGCGAAAATGGCGGGCATATCGCGTTCCGCATACTATAAATATAAAGACGGCGTTTTTGAGTACGACCCGCAAAACAGCGCGGGCGTTCTAACGCTTTCTTTAAGGCTTGTGGATACGAAAGGCGTGCTTTCCGCCGTAACGGCTGAGCTCTACCGACTCGGGGCGAATGTGCTTTCCATCAACCAGAATGTGCCGAAAAACGGCGTTGCGGATGTTCTGCTCACGGTATATACTGCTGAGATAAGTGTTGATGCGGATTCGCTTATAGATTGCCTGAAGGATATAAACGGCGTATGCGCCGTAGATATAAACAGATGATATAGGAGGTCAAATATGAAGGTTGCAATTATGGGCTACGGCACAGTCGGAAGCGGCGTTGCCGAGGTCATTGATACGCATAATGATGTTATTTCCGAACGCACCGGCGGCGTGGAGCTTGAATTGGCAAAGATCCTTGATCTTCGCGATTTTCCCGGCGACCCGCATGAAAAGCTGCTTACAAAGGATTTTAACGATATCCTGAACGACCCGGAAATAAAAATCGTAGCTGAAGCCATGGGCGGCATAAATCCCGCATATGATTTTACCATGAAGCTTCTCAAAGCGGGCAAATCCGTTGTAACTTCCAATAAAGAGCTTGTTGCCCAAAAAGGGCTGGAGCTTCTTGAGGCTGCCGCTGAGAGCGGCGTGAATTATTTGTTTGAGGCAAGCGTGGGCGGCGGTATACCCATTATCCGCCCGATTTCTCAGTGCCTTGCGGCAAATCATATAGAGGGCATTGCGGGGATTCTGAACGGCACCACCAATTTTATCCTTACCAAGATGATAGAAGAGGATATGAGCTTTGAGGATTCCTTAAAGCTTGCGCAGAAAAACGGATATGCCGAAAAGGACCCGACTGCCGATGTTGAGGGGCACGACGCCTGCCGCAAGGTGTGTATCCTTGCTTCACTCGCGTTCGGCAAGCATGTTTACCCGTCGCAGGTGGAAACAGAGGGTATCTCCAATATAACGCTGGAGGATGTCTCTTATATCCATTCCGCAAACGGCGTCATCAAGCTGCTCGGTCAGATAAAATATATTGATGAAAACAATATCGCCGCTTTCGTAAGCCCCGCGGTCGTGTATAACGGCTCGCAGCTTGCAAGTGTGCGCGATGTGTTCAATGCCGTTCTTGTGCGCGGAGACGCCGTCGGCGATGTGTGCTTTTACGGCAGGGGAGCCGGCAAGCTTCCCACCGCGTCCGCCGTTGTTGCGGATATGGTGGACTGCGCCAAGCATGTAGACAGGCGCAAGGTGTTCGGCTGGGGCCCCGGCGAAGAGGATTATGTTGTGGATTATAAAACACAGCTTGAAATGCCGTTCTATGTCAGAGCAAAGCTTTCGGAAAGCGATGTGATGGCTATGTTCAGCGATGTGAAATTCCTTTCAAGAAAAGGTCAGCCGTCGGACGAGGTGGCCTTTATAACAGACGCTATGACGCAGAACAGGCTCTACGAAATTCTCGGCGATGCAAAGGTTCTCAATGTTATCAAGGTAACAAATTATTGATTCGGAGGAAAGGTTATTTATGTCTTTAATAGTTCAGAAATTCGGAGGCTCTTCCGTTGCGGACGCCTCGCGCGTTATGAATGTTGCGCGTATCGTTACGGATACCTATAAGGCGGGCAACGATGTTGTTGTTGTGGTTTCCGCACAGGGCGATACAACGGATGATCTTATTGCCAAGGCAGCGGAAATCAATCCGCAAGCCGCAAAAAGGGAAATGGATCAGCTTCTCGCCGCCGGAGAGCAAATTTCCATATCGCTCCTTGCAATGGCGATAGAAAGCCTGGGCTACCCGGTGATTTCGCTGCTCGGCTGGCAGGCGGGCTTCCATACAAATTCCGTTTACGGCGCGGCGCGTATAAAAAATATCAAAACGAACCGCCTTCAGGCGGAGATCGCAAAGCATAATATCGTTGTTGTCGCCGGCTTCCAGGGTATAAACAGATATGATGATCTCACCACGCTCGGGCGCGGCGGCTCAGATACCTCCGCGGTTGCCATCGCGGCAGCCATGCACGCGGATAAATGCCAGATCTTTACAGATGTGGAGGGCGTGTATACAGCCGACCCCCGCAAGGTGGATAACGCGCAGAAGCTTGAGGAGATCACCTACGATGAAATGCTTGAGCTTGCCACGCTCGGCGCGCAGGTTTTAAATAACCGTTCCGTTGAAATGGCAAAAAAATATTCTGTTGAACTTGAGGTTCTTTCATCATTAAATCCCGTACCGGGAACTATCGTTAAGGAGAAGGTAAAAATGGAAAAAATGCTTATAAGAGGCGTAACAAAGGATTCGGATGTTGCACTTATTTCCGTGGTTGGTCTTGAGGACATTCCCGGCGTTGTATTCAGGGTGTTTTCAAAGCTTGCCCAGAAAAATATCAATGTAGATATTATTCTGCAGTCAGTCGGCAGGAGCGGCACAAAGGATTTAACCTTCACTGTTTCAAAGGCGAACGGCCCCGTTGCCGTTGAGCTTCTGCGCGGAATGGATATGGTAGGGGATAAGGAAATCAAATGCTCAACGGATGTTGCCAAGGTATCCATAGTGGGCGCGGGTATGGAATCCCATCCCGGCACCGCCTCCACAATGTTTGAGGCTCTTTACGCGCAAAACATCAATATCCAGATGATTTCCACCTCGGAAATAAAGATATCCGTAATTATTGCCGCAGAGGAGGCGGACAGAGCTGTTGCCGCCGTCCATAAGGCTTTTATTCCAAACGATTGATTCCGTATCAGGCGTTACGGAGCTGTAATGCAAAAATTGCCGCGGCGGTGCAGACCCGCCGCGGCTTTTACGCTTGAACCGCCGTCCGTTTCATTTATGATTTATAATCCTAAAAGAAAGGTTAATTCGCGGAGATACAGATGCTATGATAAAAATTATGTTCATTTGCCACGGGAATATCTGCCGTTCGCCGATGGCGGAATTTATTTTTAAAGATATGGTCAGAAAACAGGGGCTGGAAAAAGATTTTATCATCTCCTCCGCCGCCACAAGCACGGATGAGATATGGAACGGAAAAGGCAATCCCGTTTATCCGCCTGCCAAAAGGGAGCTTGCCCGCCACGGTCTGTCGTGCTCCGGCAAGCGTGCCGTTCAGCTTAAAAAAAGCGATTACGGTAAATATGATTATTTCATCGGTATGGACAGCGCGAATGTCCGCAATATGACGCGCATTTTCGGCGGCGACCCGCAGAACAGGATAAGCCGCCTGCTGGATTATACGCCGCTCGGCGGCGAGGTGGCTGACCCGTGGTATACGGGCGATTTTGAAACCGCCTACCGCGATATTTACGCCGGGTGCGAGGGTCTGCTGAAGCATTTAATAAAAACGGCACAGCAAAAAAATGAAAAAGCTTTGAAAAAAGGTTTTTCCTTAAAAGGTCAGGACTGAATCATGCTTTGCAAACAGGAGGGAGATTCTGTGGATTTTTCAAAGGTTAAGGAAACGCTTGAAAGCCTTGGGTACAAGGTGTCCTGCTTTGAGACTTCGTCTGCGGCAGGCGATTATTTGAACGGGCAGATTGACGGCGAAACCGTTGGCTTCGGGGGCTCCGTTACCCTTGATGAGATGGGGCTTTACGATTCACTGCGCGCGCACAATACGGTTTACTGGCACAGCAGGGCTTCAAAAGCGCTTTCGGCTGCGGAGCTGCGCGGCAGGGCAAACGCCGCGGATATTTATATATCTTCCGTCAACGCCATTGCCGAGACCGGTGAGATTATCAATATTGACGGAAACTGCAACCGTGTGGCGGCTGTGTTTTACGGTCACAAAAAGGTCTATCTTGTTGCCGGGAAAAACAAGATAGAAAAAGATTATGATTCCGCCTTGTTTCGGGCAAGGAATATCGCCGCTCCGAAAAACGCAAAAAGGTTGGGCGCGAAAACGCCCTGCGCCGAAAGGGCGGACAGATGCTATAACTGCAAAAGCCCCGAAAGGATATGCCGCGGGCTTTCCGTTTTGTGGGCGCCGCCTATGCTCGGCGAATATGAAGTCATTTTGATAAATGAAGCTCTTGGATATTAAATCAATGGATGATGGCTTAAAACGGGGGAAAGGCAATGGAATACAGAAGATTTGAAAACACAATAGTTGCAAGGCTGGATAAAGGTGAGGAGATTCTGGAGCAGGTGAAGGCTATCGCGCTTCGGGAAAATACCAAGCTGGCATCCGTGCAGGCGCTCGGCGCCGTGAACGAATTTACCGTGGGCGTGTTCAAAACAGATGAAAAGGCATATCATTCCAATTCGTTTGCCGGCAATTTTGAAATCGTTTCTTTAACAGGAACGATAAACACAATGGATCATTCTTTTTACTGCCATCTGCATATGAGCGCGGGAAACGAAAGGGGAGAGGTGTTCGGCGGCCATCTGAACCGCGCCGTTGTAAGCGCCACCTGCGAGATGGTGATCACCGTAATCAACGGAAGCGTAGACAGGCGTTTTGATGAAAATATAGGGCTGAATCTGTTTGAATTCAGCGTTTAGACGATGACGGCGCGGAGCGGCGCACGCCTTTTTCCGCCCGTGCCGATTTGTTTACAATGAAGTCATTTATCTTTACTTGACATCAAGTATATTATAATATATAATTAAGTGATTAAAATCAGATAAGGAGTATCGTTTCATTATGGCAGCAAAAACATTTAAAATGACCGCAGCCGGTAAAGCGGAGCTTGAAAAAGAACTGGAGTCCCTTAAAACACAGGGGCGTATAGATATAGCCGAAAAGCTCAAGGTTGCCCGTTCGTATGGCGACCTTTCGGAAAACAGCGAATATGACGAGGCGAAATCGGAGCAGGCAAAGATAGAGGCAAGAATAACGGAGCTTGAGTATCAGATAGACCATGCGGAAATCATTGATATTGAGGACGCCGACGCCGTTTCCATAGGCAAAAAGGTAAGGGTTAAGCGCCTTTCAGACGGCGCGGAGGCTGTTTACGAGATCGTGGGCTTCGCGCAGTCAGATCCAGCAAACGGCAAAATATCCGACGAGAGTCCGGTGGGCAAGGCGCTCATAGGCTCAAAAACAGGTGAAAAAGTCGTGGTGGAAGCCCCTATAGGAAATCTTGAATACGAAATTCTGAATATTGAATGATGAGGTAAAAAATATGGCCGGAAAGTTTGAGTTGATGAACGGCGCAGACAACACATTTTCATTCGTTTTTAAAGATGATGAAAAGGTTTACGCCGAATCCCCGGTTTTTCAAAAAGAAGACGAGTGCAGGCGCGGGGTCAAGGCTGTAAAGAAAAACAGCCGCATGAAGGTGCAGAATACCCTGCAAAACGATGAGGAAAAAACCAACCCCAAGTACCTTGTGGAAAAGGACGGGGAAAAGGTGAAATATACCTTGTTTCTCCAAACCGGCGCCGAGGCGTGCCGCGGCAGTGCGGATACGGAAGAAGAAGCGCTCAAAAATATAGAGTTTATTGCAAATAACGCGAATTCCGCTCCCATGGCGGTTGCCGAGGTCGTCCTTTCGGAAAACGAGCTCAGGCAGATACGGGTGGACAAGCTTACCGCTCTCCAAAACGCCGGCAAGGACCCGTTTGTTATCACCACCGCGGTCCAGACGCATGAAAGCGGGCAGATCAAGGCGGATTATGATTCGCTTGAGGGCAAGGATGTAAATGTCTGCGGCAGAATCATGACCTGGCGCGATATGGGCAAAGCCAATTTTATAGATGTTCAGGACAAGCAGGGCAGAATCCAGATCTATGTGCGTATGAACGATATAGGAGAGGCTGAATACGCGGACTTCAAAAAGTGGGATATAGGCGATATCGTTGAGGTGTGCGGCTTTGTTTTCAAAACCCGCACGGGGGAAATATCCGTTCATGCAAAAACGATAAGGCTGCTTTCAAAATCCCTTCTTCCGCTTCCGGAAAAATTCCACGGCCTGACCGATACGGATACAAGATACAGAAAACGCTATCTTGATATGATTATGAATCCCAATGTGAAGGATACATTTATCAAGCGCTCAAGGATCATAACTTCTATCAGAAATTATCTTGACAGCCACGGCTTTATTGAGGTTGAAACGCCGATGCTCAATACAATCCCCGGCGGCGCCGCGGCAAGACCGTTCATAACCCACCACAACAGTCTGAACCTGGATATGTATCTGCGTATCGCAACAGAGCTTTATCTTAAAAGGCTCATCGTCGGCGGTATGGAACGCGTGTATGAGATAGGCAGGAATTTCAGAAACGAGGGCATGGATGTCAGGCACAATCCGGAGTTTACCTGCATTGAGCTTTATCAGGCTTATACGGATTATCACGGCATGATGGATATTGCGGAGGCGCTTATCCGCAACGCCGCAAGCGATGCGTGCGGCACACTGCACATTACTTTTTGCGGCACGGAAATAGACCTTGAAACGCCCTTTGCAAGAATGACGATGATTGATGCCGTAAAGAAATACAGCGGTGTTGATTTTGCCGAATTCATGTCTGATAACGAAAAGGCTGTTGCCCTTGCGAAGGAAAGGGAGCTTGAGTTACAGCCCGGCAAGGAAACATGGGGCGATGTGCTCAATCTCTTCTTTGAGGAGTATGTTGAAGGCAATCTTGTTCAGCCCACCTTTATCATGGATTATCCCGTGGAGATCAGCCCGCTTACAAAAAGAAAGCCGGACTGCCCGGCGCTCACGGAAAGATTTGAGCTGTTTATTATGGGCGGCGAATACGGAAACGCGTATTCAGAGCTCAACGACCCGATCGACCAAATGAACCGCTTTGAGGCGCAGATGAAGCTGCGCGAGGCGGGCGATGACGAGGCGAATATGATAGACCGCGATTTCGTTGACGCGCTTGAATACGGCATGCCCCCTACCGGCGGCCTCGGAATAGGAATAGACAGGCTTGTAATGCTGCTTACCGATTCTTACAGCATACGGGATGTTTTGCTGTTCCCCACAATGAAGCCGCTGGATAAATAAAAAATATCGGCTGCGGTTTGTATGCTGCGGCAGATCAATTTAAGGAAACGCAGAATGAAAGGCAATGTGATTTTATGAGATCAGATTTAATCAAAAAAGGTCCCGGAAGGGCCGCTCACCGCTCTCTCTTAAGAGCTCTCGGCATTGATGAGCTTGAAATGGAAAGACCTTTTGTAGCCGTTGTCAATTCAAAAAGCGACTATATTCCCGGTCATATGCACCTTGACAAAATTGCGGAGCAGGTTAAAGCCGGTATCAGAAATGCCGGCGGCGTTCCGTTTGAATTCAATACCATCGGTGTGTGCGACGGTATTGCGATGAACCATAAAGGCATGAAATACAGCCTCTGCTCCCGCGAGCTTATTGCGGATTCAATAGAGGTCATGCTCACGGCTCACCCGCTTGACGCGGTTGTCTTTATCCCTAACTGCGATAAAATCGTTCCCGGTATGCTGCTCGCGGCTTGCCGCCTGAACCTACCGTGCATTTTCATCTCCGGCGGTCCGATGCTTCCCGGTAAAAGCACGGAAACGGATACCGGCGTGGGCCTCTCCGAAATGTTTGAGTATTCCGGCAAATATTTCGCCGGCAATATGAGCCTTGAAAATCTGGAAAGCTGCGCCTATTCGGCATGCCCCACATGCGGCTCCTGCAGCGGTATGTATACGGCAAACTCCATGAATTGCCTTACGGAAACCATAGGCATGTCCCTGCCCGGCTCCGGTACGATCCCGGCTGTAATGAGCGCGCGTCTGCGCCTTGCGAAGCAGGCGGGCGAAACGGTTATGGAGCTGCTTGAAAAGGATATAAAGCCGTCGGACATCATTACGGAGAAAGCGATTGAAAACGCTATTCGTACAGATATGGCTATCGGCTGCTCAACCAATACAATACTTCACTTAACCGCCATTGCGCATGCGTCAGGTCATGATATAGATCTTAAAGAGCTTGACGCTTACGGCAGAAATACGCCGCAGATCTGCAAGCTGAATCCCGCGTCATCTGTGTTTATTACGGACCTTAACGATGTGGGCGGTATGCAGGCTGTCATGAAAGAGCTTGCCCGCGGCGGGCTTATCAATACGGACGCGCTTACGGTAAGCGGCACGGTCGCGCAGAGAATCGCAAAAGCGCCGGATGCGGACGGCAAAATCATCCGCAAGCTCGAAGAGCCGTTTTCGGCGGACGGCGGTATCGCCGTCCTTTGGGGCAATCTGGCAGAGGAAGGCGCTGTTGTCAAAAAGGGCGCGGTGCTTCCCGAAATGATGCAGCATAAAGGCCCTGCCAAATGCTTTGACAGCGAGGAAGACGCGATAGAGGCAATCAACGGCGGCAAAATCGTTGCCGGCGATGTGGTTGTTATAAGATACGAAGGACCTAAAGGCGGTCCCGGCATGCGAGAAATGCTTTCGCCCACTTCCGCCATTATCGGCATGGGGCTCGGCAGCTCCGTGGCGCTTCTCACAGACGGGCGCTTCAGCGGCGCAACAAGGGGCGCGGCAATCGGCCATGTAAGTCCCGAAGCCGCTGCCGGCGGCAATATAGCCCTTGTTGAGGACGGGGACGAGATTGAAATCAATATTCCCGAAAGAGTGCTCAGGGTCAATGTTACGGATGAGGAGCTTGCAAAGAGAAAAGAAAAATGGCAGTCCCCCGTTCAGGAGCTCACTGGCTATATCAAGAGATACGCGCAGCATGTAACGAGCGGCTCCAAAGGCGCGGTTTTTGAAGATTGAAGCCTTGGCGGCAACACCGCCGCTGATCCGATCAATCAGAAAAGGTAGGTTAAAACTATGAATGACGATATTGCTATATCCGTTCAGAATGTGACAATGTCTTTCACCCTGAACAAGGAAAAAGTGGATAATCTTAAGGAATATGTTATCAAGCTGATTTCCCGTAAGCTGGAATATAAGCGCTTTCATGCGCTTCAGGATATCAGCTTTGATGTAAAAAAAGGCGAGCACCTTGCGATTCTGGGCTTTAACGGCGCGGGGAAAAGCACCCTGCTCAAAACGATTGTCGGCGTTTACAAGCCCACCTCAGGCAAAATTGAAAAGCAGGGGGTCATAGCGCCGCTTCTGGAGCTCGGCGCGGGCTTTGACCCGAATTATTCCGGCAAGGAAAATATCTTCCTTTACGGAGCGATTCTCGGCTATTCAAGAGATTATATCCAGTCCAAATATGATGAGATTGTTGAGTTTTCGGAGCTCGGTAAATTTATCAATGTTCCGCTTAAAAACTATTCGTCAGGCATGAAAGCAAGGCTCGGCTTTTCCATAGCAACCGCCGTTGAGCCGGATGTGCTTATCCTGGATGAGGTGCTTTCCGTCGGAGACGCTAAGTTCCGTACAAAAAGCCTCAAAAAGGTGCAGTCCATGTTTGATAAGGGCGTTACCGTGCTTTTTGTTTCACACAGTATAGAGCAGGTTAAGGCAATATGCGATACCGCCATTTTGCTTGATCACGGCAAAATCATCGCGAAGGGCGATGTCAACGAGGTTTCGGATATTTACGAGCAAATGACACGCGGGAATAAAGACGGCAAAGCAAAGGCGTAAAAGCGGAAAAGGGGATGCTTCCCAAGCGCTTTGCGAAAACCGCGGAAGCCGAAAATAAAAGACCTCCGATTCATAAGCTTAATAGATTCTATAACAAACGGGGCTTTCTCTTTTTAAAGAGAAAGCCCCGTCTTTTCGTCTTGTTTGCCTGAAAGCGGCACAGAACAGTCAACAGCGGCAGAAGTCCGTTCTGCCGCTGCCGTAAATTATATTTTAACCTTCGTATTCGTCCTCGTTTTCCCAGTTGTGCCAGATAGCCTGAACATCGTCGTTTTCTTCAAACATTTCAATCATTCGGCTCATCTTCATCATATCGTCCTCGTTTTCAAGGCGCGTGTAGGTGGCAGGTATATACGCGGCTTCGCTTGAAATGATTTTGTAGCCTTTTGCCTCAAGCTCATCTCTTATTGCGCCCACATCGTTTGGCTCGGTGCGTATCTCAAATACCTCTGAATCGTCCGTGATAAAATCAGCCGCCCCTGCGTCAAGTGCGTCAAGCATAAGCGTTTCCTCGTCCGCGTTCTCTTTTTCAATCAGTATAACGCCCTGCCTGCTGAACATAAACATAACGGAGCCGGAAGTGCCCATGTTTCCGCCCGCCTTGTCAAAATAGTGGCGAACCTCCGCCGCCGTGCGGTTTCTGTTGTCTGTCAGCGTTTCAACAATAACCGCAACGCCGCTCGGACCGTAGCCCTCGTAAATGATCTCCTCATAATCGGCGCCGCCGTTGTCGCCCGAAGCCTTTTTCAGCATTCTCTCAATATTGTCGTTCGGCACATTGTTCTGCTTTGCCTTGGCAATAACATCCTTAAGCTTTGTGTTTACATTCGGGTCGGGGCCCCCGTTCTTCACCGCAACGGCAAGCTCGCGCCCGATCTTGGTAAATATCTTTGCCCTCGCGGCGTCGTTTGCGCCTTTCTTTCTTTTAATGGTGCTCCATTTTGAGTGACCGCTCATTTTATCAACTCCAAACCTTGTATTCTGTAAAAACCTGAATCATTTTATCACATAACATTGCCCGATTCAAGAGCTATTTAAAATATTGCACGCCGTTTTCAAATCTCGCCTCGTTCGCAAAGCGCGCGCATATTCTGCTGCCTTGCTTTGTTTCCAGCTTCAGCCCAACGGGTACGCTGCCGTAGGGTATTTCGGCTTTGTATGTTATAGTCCTCCCGCTCAAAAGCGCGTTTTTGTTGTAGCCCTTAAACGGGATCTCGTATTCTTTTCCGTCCGCGTTTCGGAAAACCGCGGCAAAATAATCAAAGGTCAGCGGAGGGGCAAATCCGTAATTTGTAAGGCTGAAAAACATTTCGCTTTCCGTTGCGTAAAGGTCCTTAACGGCAAGCTGATAGCCAAGATGGTATCTCAGGATATCAAATATGCTGAGCTTGATTTCGTTCCCCTCGGCGTCTTTAAAAAGCGCCGGGTTCGCGCTTATCTTCAGCCTTGCACAGTCTGCATAGCTCAGCTTTTCGCTTTTCCATTTCTGCATGCTGTATGCTTTTCCTTCGTCCTCTCTGTAGCTGTGCTCCAGAGAAAATGTGGTAAGGAAATACGCCTGTACCTGCTTGAGCACAGCAATGCCGTTAAAATTATCGCAGTGCCCCTTGCTTCTGCGGTCGTCCAAATACGCTCTGCCCCACGGCATTTCGCCGTCGTTCACGGTAAAACGGGCGTGGTTTATCGCCCTTGCGTAGCGCTTTTTCTGTGTGCTTTTCACAAAAGCCCACTTGTGCGCCGTGTCGCCCGTGATATAGTCGTCGTGGATTCCGACGCGCGCCGCGTATTCGGCGGGTGTTTTCTTCAGCATCGCGTAAGTCCTGACCTGGCTGTATATTTCGTTCGGCACAAGCTCGCATATGTCGCCTATAATATTCTTTACATACCGCCGCCTGAATTTTTTGCTTGAATGGCCCTCGCCCCAAAAGCCCACTATACCCGTCTGCATGCAAAAAATAACCTTGCTTATCAGGTCCTCCTTTTCATTGAACCATTTTTTAAGCTGGGTCAAATGCGCCAGCGCCGTTTCGTAGGGCACATCCGGCAGTGCTTCCGTGGAATACGCAAATCTCAACAGCAGCCGGATTCCGTGCTTTTCAAAAAGCTTAAAAAAGCTTTCAAGTTGTTCAAACGCAAGCGCGTCGAGCCGGCTTGACGAATAATCGCACAGGTAAACATAAGCCTGGAACACGGTGGGGGAGTCCTCGCGGTATTTCTCAATCAGTCTTTCCGCGCGCGCAAAAGGCTCCTCGTTGTCTCCCGGATAGGCGCGCAAGTTTTTGCCTAAGGTTATGTATGTTTCGCCGCGCAGCCCCCGGTTCGGGTTCTTGAGCAGAAAATCGGCGCTGTCAAAGCAGATTTCAGGCATATCCATGTCGTATACGGTGTCGCGGTTCATAATAGAGCCCCCTCTTTTTATCTTACAGATAGTTTAACATATTTTATGTAGTCGTTTCTTCTGCTTTCTGTTTTAGCCATTCCTTATGTTCCTTTTTCGTTTCACCAAATCAATTATGACGAGAATTGCTAAAATAAGTATTTCAAATCCTATGTATTTAAAAAAATCTTTGGTATCTAAACCGCTATAGTACATACCAATCAAAGCAATAGTTGAAAGAGTGTAAAAAATAGCAATCATTATCCATTTTGCTTTTCTACTATTTTTCGGTTTTTGTTCGTTAATGATTTGCGGCATTTTGTTTATATTTGGCAAAAGTATAACTCCGTTTGCCGCGGCAAGCTCAACGGCTGATTTTGTAAAAGTGTTGTTTGTTACCACCATAGCCGCATCACAACCGTAGAGCGGTGCGCCTGCCACTACTTCTTGAACAGCTTTTAGATTAACCGGCGATGAGTAATATTTGCATTGAACAGCGTATTTGATTTTGTCTTTTGTAGCTACCACATCAACCCCGAAATCACTTGAGCCCTTTGTAACTTCGACTTGGCTGTAGCCTGTTCGCCTTAAATACTCAGCAACAAAATATTCGTACTCGTGCCCGTTTGTTATTTCACTTTGTACAGGGATGAAATTTTTTGTATTGTTATTATTTTTCGTTCCAAATATTGCTTTAACAATTTCAAAAATTAACGAAAAAATTAATGCTAATCCTCCAAAAACAAGATAAAAAGGCGAGAGAAACAAGTCAACTAAACAACCGTGACCCTTCTTTGACTTTGCCATTCCTTTTACCTCTTTTCTATCGGTTTATTTTCTTATAATGTCATTACTCATTTTCTTGTTTACTCAACAAATATTCCGCATACTTCCTTACATCTTCCTGCTGTTCAGGCGCAAGCTGTTTCCATACTTTATTAAATTCGTCTAACATTTTCTTTTCTTTATATTGAATCAAATCAGATATGTTTACGCCAAAGTATTCAGCTAACAGCCTTATAGCATTGACTCTTGGCATTTTAATACCTCTACACCAAGTTGATATAGTGGATTTATTGATACCTAAATCCTTAACAATGTCATCTTGTTGCTTATGATTCAACTGCATATAATAATTGAGTTGTTCAGAAAAAATCTTTTTTTGTTCATCTTCTAATTTTTTATCTTTATTATTCATATTTACCACTCCCGAAAAACATAATACGCAAAAAGTAGAAAAAAGTCAAGATTTTTTGAAAAAAATCTACTTTTGTGTCAGGAACGCTATTCTACCATGGTAGAATATGAAGCAAGGAGGGGATTCTAAAATGGGAAATACAGAAAAAAGCTTTTGAATTTCCTTACGAGTCTGTTGTGCTAATGTAGGTCTTGATCAAAATCAGATGGCAGAAAAACTCGGCGTTAGTCGAGCAACGGTAATGAATTGGGAAAAAGGAAAAACATGCCCTACAGGAGTTCAGCTTGTGAAAATAAGCGAGATTTCCGGCATACCGATTGATTATATTTTTATATCCCCCCCTGTTCTATTAAAGTAGGTGAAGCGACAATATGGCTCACTTTAAGAGAACTTTTGAGGAGGCAGTTGATATGAAAAATAAGAAACCGAAAAAAGGTTATCCTAAACGATCATACGAAGAAGTCATGGAGGACTTGAAAACAGCGGAATGTTCCGAAACATTCAGAAAACTGCACAAAGAGATGAAACGCAGCAATTACGGGAGCATACCGCTGTTTGCAAGATATCCTTTAATTCCAACATATATGGAATTGTTGGCTTTAATCTCTATTTCAATAACTGTTATTGTATTTGCCTTAAAGAAATAGAGAGGCTATTGATACTCCTAATGAGATGAAAGAAACGATAAGAGGAATCCACCAGCGTAACAGTTTTTCGTAAAAACTACATCTGTGGGCTCTGCCTTTCTCAGTGATCTTGTATGACCTGATTTCCCAACTTGCCAGTTTTCCAATGCTGGTATTTACAGGGCGGCTTGAAACTTCGTTTGTTACAAGCCCTTCGCGTTCGAGGTATTTACACATTTCAAGTTCTTCCGAACTAAGTTGTTTCACTGAATATTCTTTTTGTTTCATTAATTTAGTGAGTAAATCATATTGCCGTTTATCAATATCAACCATTTCTTATACCTCCTTAGAGCAAGTATATCAACAAGAAAATGAAATGTCAAAACATTGAACAAAATTGAAACGATTTGAGGATTAGAAAATGAGAAAAGATACTTACGGAGCGTATATATTAGGCTTCACGCTCGGAGTGTTATTGGTGGTAATTCTTTTAATTCAAAGATAGTTAATCAAGAATTTGCAAACGATGGTAACCGCAACATCTGACAGAAAGCCTGTAAGGAATTGACTGAAAAACGATTTAATAAAATCTTTTTGTTTTTCCTTTTTGGCGGTGAAATAGGTTAATCCTTTGCCGGTAACTGATATTCCGCAAATACCGCTGAAATCGTAATTCACAGTCAAATTGCCGTCCGCCTCAAGTGCTCTTACAGCCGAGGCAAACTGCAAATTTTTACAGAGTGCAAACAATTCATTATCAGACCATAAAACATTTTCAGTTCGATGTTCAAGAATAGTTTTCATACATTTGTCAAGGTCTTTGCTGTTCAAAGGTTTCATAATTATCACCACATCAATTATGCAAGACAATTAGCTAATGGTCAAATCGTTTTGACACAATGTAAACAAAACAAGGGGGAGTGTGTGATTATTTCTAATCACAACACAATGATATATGATTTCGATTCTTTATATAAGGGAAAAAGGGAAATTGAGAAAACAAAATTTCCATGATATTTTTGTGCAAATTCACAATAAAATAAAAGTACTGCAATAGGTACTGCAATGCCAAATCATTTTGCTTTATTTGTGTTTATCGTTCGCTCCCGCAACCAACCCTCTGAAAAACAGAGAATTGCGCGCTTTTTTGATTAAAAAAGAAACGGCTGAATCCAAAAGGAAACAGCCGTTTCATGGTCGGAGTGACAAGACTTGAACTTGCGGCCCCCAGACCCCCAGTCTGGTGCGCTACCACCTGCGCTACACCCCGTTTTAATGCGTTAATAATATAACATAAGTTAAAAAATAAATCAATAAAAATATTTAAAAAAATCAAAAAATATGTTATATTCATATCGAATTATACTTGTCGGTGATCATATGAATACATATAAACGCACCCTGCCGGGTAAATTCCGGCTGCTTTTTCATAGGGACGAGCGTGTGACGAGCGGCGGTGTTTACAGCCGTGTCAGGGAATACGATTTTTCCTCATACTGCCCGGCGGATTCCTATATCGGGCTTGTGCCGCTCCCCAAAGCCAATGTGTATGATATAAGAGATTTCGGCGCGGTTGCCGGCGATGAGGGTTTTGACTGTGCGCCCGCTGTAAACGCCGCGTTTGCAGCTGCCGAAAAAAGCGGCGGCACCGTTTTGGTCAGCGGCGGCAATTATACCTCCGGCGCCGTGTACCTTAAAAGCGGCACAACGCTTTTTATAGAAAAAGATTCATGCCTCAGCGCGTTTAAAAGCGGCAAGGGTTACCCTGAAAACGCTTTGCTCTGCGGTGAAAATATCAGCAATATCACAATCACGGGCGGGGGCGTTTTAAACGGAAACGGCAATTATTTCGGCAGAGAGCCGATATTTGCGCAAAATATGACCGCGCCGCGCGAATATGTTGATGTTGTTCAAATGCGCTCCGATTACAGAAAACAGCTTCGCTTTGCGCATGAAAGCAAGTACGGCGGCGTAATCGCGCTTAAAAACTGCAAAAATATAAAGGCAAATCATTTCATGATCGAAAACAGCGCGTACTGGACTTTTCGCCTTGATAAATGCACGGATGTGGAAATCCGTGATTTTGTAATCCATAATAACAGAAATGTCGCCAATGCGGACGGTATTGATTTGGTCGGCACAAGCAATGTGCGGATAGACCATTGCTTTATCTCTACAGCGGATGACGGTATCGTCATCAAAAATGCCGTGTGGGAGGGGTGCGATACCCCCATGAGTAATATAAACATTAAAAACTGCGAGATCATTTCGCGCACGAATGCAATTAAGGTGGGTACGGAAACCACCCATGATATAAGCCGCATAAGCATTGAAAACTGCCGCCTTTTTATGACGGACCTTTATCCCGGCACGGTAAGCGCGATTGCGCTTGAATCTGTGGACGGGGCAAGGCTTCACGATGTACATATTAAAAATATAGAATGCGAGCGCTGCTCCTGCCCGCTGTTTATCAGACTCGGCAACAGAAACAGAGCCGCAAAGGTCAGCGCGCAGAGCGCGCGTGCAATAGAGTTTGGGAAAAAAGCAGAAAAAGGCTGCGCGTTAAACAAAAAAATATATGATTTTAAAGGCGAGCTATACAACATTACCGTTGAGAACCTGAAAGCCAAAGAGGCGGAGATACCCATCATGATATGCGGCTTCAGGCAGAGGGGCAGAACAAAACGCGTCAAGAATATTTTGCTGAAAAATATGGATATAGAGATGACGAAAAGACCCTTTATTTCGGATAAGCGCCTGTTCATTCCGGAATATGCCGCCGCGTATCCGGAGGCAAACAGATTCCGCAATCTGCCCGCATACGCGCTGTTTATACGCCACGCCGCAAATGTAAAAACAGAGAATTTCACTTGCTCGCCTCCCGTAAAGGGCAGAAAAAAGATATATATCAAAGACCTTGTTAACACAACTTCTTAAAATAAATCGGATTTGGTGCGGTATGATGAAAAAAACAACAAAAAATATAACGCTTTCCGCCATGTTCCTCGCGCTCGGGCTCGTGCTTCCGTTCCTTACGGGGCAGATACCCCAGATAGGCAGCATGCTTTTGCCGATGCACATACCCGTGCTGCTGTGCGGCCTTATATGCGGCTGGCAGTACGGCGCCGCCGTGGGATTCATACTTCCGCTGCTGCGTTCCGCGCTGTTCGGTATGCCCGTTATGTTCCCGACGGCTGTGGCAATGGCGTTTGAGCTTATGACCTACGGCTTGGTCGCGGGGCTTTTGTACGGGCTTTCACGCTGGCAGTGCATCGTCGCGCTGTACAGAAGCCTCATCATCGCAATGCTCGCCGGCAGAGCGGTTTGGGGCGCCGCGGAGGTTATCCTGCTCGGCTTTTCGGGCAGTCAGTTTACATGGGCGGCGTTTATGAGCGGCGCGTTTTTGAACGCGGTGCCGGGAATAGCGGTGCAGCTTGTTCTGATCCCTGCAATCATGGCGGCGCTGAACCGTACAAAGCTTGTGCCGTTTAAAAGGCGCGCGGAAAAAACGGGAGGAAAGCATAAGCATGGAAAAAGTGATCTGTGAGCTTGCGGACAGAATAAAAACTGCTCAGCGCGCGGCAAAGCCGTTCATTCTTGCAATAGACGGGCGCTGTGCCGCGGGTAAAACCACGCTCGCCGCAGAGCTTGCGCGCTTGACCGGAGCCGCGGTGGTGCATATGGATGATTTCTTTTTGCAGCCGTTTCAGCGCACCGAGAGCCGTATGGCTTCGCCCGGTGAAAATGTGGATTGGGAGCGGTTCAAGGCAGATGTGCTCCTGCCGCTTTGCAGGGGAGAAAGGGCGCGCTTTTGCCCGTT
The DNA here is from genome assembly GCA_964405895.1 of uncultured Bacteroides sp. Taxonomy (GTDB): domain Bacteria; phylum Bacillota; class Clostridia; order Oscillospirales; family Acutalibacteraceae; genus Eubacterium_R. Next base: position 19,604 of record CAYOPQ010000023.1, read on the forward strand.
TGACTGCCATACGCTCTCCTTTAAAGAAGAGGTGGCCGTAAGCCCTGAAAACGGCGTTATCGCAGAGGGCACATACAGCCTGCATAAAGCGCTCAGGAATGACTATTCCCTAAGGGCCTTTGTTGATGTTTCCGCGCCGGAGCAGCTGAAGCGAATAGAAAAAAGAAACGGCAAAAACGGCGCGCAGCCTTTTGTGAAGAAATGGATACCGCTTGAGGAAAGCTATTTTTCCTGCTGCAACCCCGCCGCGATATGCGATTATGTGATAAAAACGGGGTAAATCCAAGCGCCGCGCGGCAGGCGCTCCGCCGCCTTGCTCCGTATACGGATTTCGTAATAAATTTGAATACAAAAAAGGCAGGCAAGCGCCGGTTCAGCGTGTCAAAAAAGGTGTATATGTATTTTAAAGTGTATTCTGACACGCTGATAGGCTGCCGAGAAATCGATTCGGATTTCGCATTTTGTGAGCGGGAGCCGTACAGAGGTACTGCCTCCGAGCAAAAGGCGGAAAGCGCAAAAACCGCACAGTTGTGCGGTTTTTAACTTTCATTACACAAAAATTGTTTTGTTTAAAACAATTTTGCGATAGTCGTTATGTTTCAACTTATCAGAAAAAATATTAGCTTCTGCGCGTTCCGGACGACTTTATCGACAGCCTGAAGCAGGCAAGCGCCTGCTTTTTATTTTATAACATTATTATATTACCTTAACTCCTGCTCAATGCTCCTGAATTTATCCGTGTTAAAAAAATCTACAAGTGAAATATCAAACCCGTCGCATATTTTCTTGATTGTAACGATGCCGGGATTTTTGCTTTCTCCGTTTAAAATGCTCTTTATTGTGGATTGGGATATGCCTGCCATATAGCTTAAGGCGTTGGGTGTTATGCCGCGTTCGCTGCACAATTCATATATGCGCTCAACAACTAAATCGTAAACACCCATAAAACACCTCACCATACTGTATATTATGATGATATATCACTAATATATGCCTGTGTTAGTGAAAAATCACTAATTTTATCTTGAAATTTATCATCGCATGGAGTATAATGAATGTATTAGTGAAATATCACTAAAAGCTTTGGGCAAAAGTGTAGGATTTATGATCTGTTTTGTTACGGAAAGGAGCAGCTGTAAAAATGAACGCAAAGCCTGATTTAAAAAAGTTGCCGGATACATCATAAAAAGCACGCCGAAATGAACTTGAACGGAAATAAAAAAAAGAAAGGGTAAAAAAACATATGAAGAAAACTAAGAAAATTAAAAAACTAATCGTAATGCTTTTAACACTTATTATGGCAATGTCGGCTATACCTGTTGTGGCGATGGCGGACACGCTGGAGGTTGTCACCTTAGATCCCGACACACTTTGCGACTTCTGGGATTTTGATTGTGTAGACAGAACTACGAGTGAAATTCACACTGAGGGACATTGTGTTTATATTATGTATACCGATGCAAAAGAACATGCTTTAACTTGTTTGAATTGTACTGGTTTTGAAGCGGAGTACCATGAATATGTATATACTTCTAACGACGACGGCACGCACACTGTCTCTTGTCACTGCACTTACGAAAAGACTGAAAATTGCTCCGGTGATGAAACCTGTGACTACTGCGGCGCTGCTCTTTCGACCGTAGGAGAAACTACGACTGAAACTGAAACCACTACAGAAACAGAAACCGAGGAAAACGGCGATGCGGACTGCGAGCACGAGTTCGGCGAATGGGTTGTTGTAGCGGAAGCTACCTGCACAGAGGCGGGCTCTCAGGAGCGCACCTGCACAATCTGCAGTTATACGGAAACCGAGGAAATCGAGGCGCTCGGTCATGATTGGGACGGTCCTGCGAATGTTATCGTGGAAGCTACTTGCACACAGAGAGGCGAATATCAGTATACTTGCGCCCGCTGCGGTGAACTCGGTGATATTTACTATGATTATATGTCGCATAATCCGCAGGCAACCCCCAACGGCGACGATACACATACGGTAACCTGCATAGATTGTGATACGCTTGAGTACACGGAGGACTGTTCGGACGGTGACGGCGACGGTTACTGCGACTGGTGCGGCGGCGAAATGATTACAACAAGCGCCGATGCGGCAGCTGACTCTGACGATACATCAGACAGCGATTCTGACGATGCGGCAACATCTACAGCAACCGTAACCTCAACCGATATCCCCGATACCGGCGCAAGTGAAGCGGAAACCGATAGCGCAATCCTGTATGTTCTTGCAGCCTGCGTTGCCGTTGCGCTTGTCGCTTTGCTGGCGGTTGCCGTCAGGGCAAAAAAGAAAAGCCGTGCTTAAGGCTTAAACAAATTATGAAACAGCTTAAAATACAGAAAGGGTAAAAAAATGAAAAAAACAAAGCTTAATAAACTTTTCGTATTACTTTTAACGCTTATCATCGTGGCAGCGGTGCCGATTTCTGCAAGCGCCGCTGAAGAAGCGGAAACCGCGACGGAAATCACAGAAACTGAGGAAGAAACTTGCGAGCATGATTATGTTACGACCGGCGCCGAGGTTACTTGCACCGAAGTGTATTACACATATACTTGCAAAATCTGCGGCGATGTAATAACTGATGTTGAGGAAGGCGACCATCATAGTTACCAGATATTCGAGTCCAACGGTGATGGTACACACACTTCCTATTGTTACAGGTGCGGTCTTGAAGGTTCAACCTACGATTGTACAAACGACGACGGCGAAGGATATTGCCATGCTTGCGGTTATGAATTCTCAACAGCCGCCGCAACTGCAACAACTGCTTCCGACTCTGATGACACAACCGACAGCACTTCTGATACCACAGCGAGCACGGCAACTGTAACTTCTGTGGAAATCCCCGATACCGGCGCAGTTGAGGACGCCACCGGCGCGCTTGCGTGCGTTCTCGGCGCTTTGGGCATCGTTGCCGCCGGCGCCGTAATGCTTCTCGTTAAGGCAAGAAAAAAAGCCGCGTCCGAGGCATGAACCCGTTTATTATACATAATTTTAAGTCAGGCTTTTGAATAATGAATTTCTGAACAAAATAAACAGCGGAGAGAAGAGCAATCTTCCTTCCG